>CAZYAX010000261.1:0-3004 GCA_964646195.1 uncultured Faecalibacterium sp.
GATTGACAAATCCTCCGCAGCGTGTTATATTTAACTCGTACAACAGCGATGAACGGGAAAAGTAGCGATGCCAGGCACGGCACAGAGAGCGCGGCGAAGCTGAGAGCCGGCGCGTGCGGCGCGTGAACGAACACCCGCGAGCTGCAAACTGAACCCCGGCGGACGGCGTCCGGCGGGCAGTAGGGGCGCCGCAGGCCCAGCGTTACGGGGGCAGCGCTTTTGCGAGCGCGTAAGCGACCGGCTCTTGGCCGGTAATTCAGGTGGCACCGCGGACATTATAAGACAGCTTGTTCGCCCTGGACGTTCAGGGGAAAAGCTGTCTTTTTATTTTCATTTTTTGGAGGGAAATGTTCATGGAACGAATCGAGATCGCGTCGCTGTATAAGGATACCCCGGCGGACGGCACCGTGGTGACGGTGTGCGGCTGGGCCAAAAATATCCGCGACAGCAAAAACATCGGCTTTATCGCGCTGTCGGACGGCGGCTGCTTCAAGACGCTGCAAGTGGTGTTCGAGGCGGCCAAGCTGGCCAACTACGAGGAGATCGCCCACGCGGGCCTGTACAGCAGTATGCGCGTCAAGGGCCGCCTTGTTCTCACGCCGCAGGCGCGCCAGCCCTTTGAGGTGAACGCGGACAGCATCGAGATCCTGGGCGCCTGCCCGGCGGACGAGTATCCGCTGCAAAAGAAAAAGATGAGCATGGAGTATCTGCGCACCATGCCCACCCTGCGCCCCCGTACCAACACCTTTAACGCGGCGTTCCGCGTGCGCAGCGTGGCGGCGTATGCCATCCACAAGTTCTTTCAGGAAAACGGCTTTGTGTATGCCCACTCGCCGCTGCTCACCGCCTCCGACTGCGAGGGTGCGGGCGAGATGTTCCATGTCACCACGCTGGATCTGGACAACGTGCCCCGCACCGGGGACGGCGCGGTGGACTATACGCAGGATTTCTTTGAAAAGCCGGTCAGCCTCACCGTTTCCGGTCAGCTGGAGGCGGAGGCCATGGCGATGGCCTTCGGCAAGGTGTATACCTTTGGGCCCACCTTCCGCGCCGAAAAGAGCTTTACCACCCGCCACGCGGCGGAGTTCTGGATGATCGAGCCGGAAATGGCTTTCTGCGACCTGTCCGGCTATATGGACACCGCCGAGGCCATGACCAAGTATATCATCCGCTATGTGCTGGAAAACTGCCCGGACGAGATGGATTTCTTCAACCGCTTTGTGGACAAGGGCCTGATCGAGCGGCTGGAGCTGGTGGCAAACAGCGAGTTTGGCCGCATCAGCTACACCGGCGCGGTGGAGATCTTGAAAAAGAACAACAAGAAATTCCAGTTCCCGGTGGAGTGGGGCGTGGACATCCAGACCGAGCACGAGCGCTACCTGACGGAGGTGGTGTTCAAAAAGCCGGTGTTCGTCACCGATTACCCCAAGGAGATCAAGAGCTTTTATATGAAGCAGAACCCCGACGGCAGGACCGTGGCCGCGGCGGATATGCTGGTGCCGGGCATCGGCGAGCTGATCGGCGGCAGCCAGCGCGAGGAGGATTACGACAAGCTCTCCGCCCGCATGGACGAGCTGGGGCTGGACAAGAGCGGCTACGACTGGTATCTTGACCTGCGCAAGTTTGGCAGCGTGGAGCACGCGGGCTACGGCTTGGGCTTTGAGCGCATGCTGATGTACCTCACCGGCATCCAGAATATCCGGGACGTGCTGCCTTTCCCGCGCACGGCGTATGGGTTCTGAAAATTTCATCTGCAAATGCGAAACGCGAGGGAGGCGGGGAGACCGGCCTCCCTCTTTATACCGCACCGGCCAATGCCATAAAAAGGCACGGCTGGCCGCCGTGCCCGATTGCCGCATTTTTATTTGCAGGAGGATTGACCATGCAAAACATCGCCCCCGCGCTTTTGGCGTGGTTTTACCAAAACCAGCGCAGCTTGCCCTTCCGGGCCGACCCGACGCCCTACCATGTCTGGCTAAGCGAGATCATGCTCCAGCAGACGCGGGTGGCGGCGGCGCTGCCGTACTATGAGCGCTTTGTGCGCGAGCTGCCCGATATCCCCGCTTTGGCGGCCTGTGACCCCGAAAAGCTGCACAAGCTGTGGGAGGGCCTGGGCTATTACAGCCGTGTGCGCAACCTGCAAAAGGCCGCGCAGATCGTCTGTGCGCAGTATGGCGGCCAGCTGCCTGCCAGCTACGACGCCCTGCGCGCGCTGCCAGGCATCGGGGAGTATACCGCAGGCGCAATTGCATCCATCAGCTTTGGGCTGCCGGCGCCCGCCGTGGACGGCAACGTGCTGCGGGTGTTTGCACGGCTGTACAACGACCCGTCGTCCGTCACCGCGCCGGCGGTCAAACGGGAGTTTACGGCCCGCGTGCTGTGGCATCAGCCGCAGGATCGCCCCGGCGACTATAACCAGGCCCTTATGGAGCTGGGCGCACTGGTCTGCCTGCCCGGCGGCGCGCCGCTGTGTGGGCAGTGCCCGCTGGCCGCGCTATGCGAGGCGCATAGGGCCGGTACGGCGCAGCAGCTGCCCGTCAAGGCCGCGCCCAGGGAACGGCGCGTGACGCCGGTGACATTGGCGCTGGTGCAAAGCCCGGACGGCTGGCTGGTGCAGCGCCGCCCGGAAAACGGCCTGCTGGCCGGGCTGTGGCAGCCGGCGCTATGGGAGGACGAATGCTTTGGCTGCCCCGGCGAGGTGCGCGCCGCACTGGAAGCGCTGGGCCTGGACTGCGGCGGCGCGCAGCCGGAACCGCTGCCGCCGGCAAAGCATATTTTCAGCCACATCGAGTGGCAGATGCACGGCTGGGAGCTGACGGTACCGCGCCAACCCGCGCCGCAGGGCTGCGTGTGGGCCAGCGCAGAGGAACTGCGCACCGTGTACACGCTGCCGGGCGCGTTTAAGGCGTATAAAAAGCGGATGCTGGGTTAATGCCCGGTATCGGCGCCCGGGTGCGCCGCTTGCCGGCCCGGATCGCCATGACCGGGAGCGCATCCCGGTGAG
>CAZYAX010000262.1:0-2988 GCA_964646195.1 uncultured Faecalibacterium sp.
CATCGGCACGGCTCGCTCGGCAATCTGCATACCAGATTTATTCAGAGCTTCCCTGTTTCAGGTAACAGAACCCATAGGCCGGCAAGTTAAGCGTTTGGCCCTCCACCGGCAGCTCTGAGATGAGATCGGTGAACCGATCCGCCTCGTCTGCGCCCAGCGCCGCAAGCGGGATCTTCTTGTCCCACTCGCTGAAGTTGAACACGCCCACGATCGTCTCGCCGTCGTAGTGGCGGCCCACCACCAGCAGGTCGTTGCTGCCGGTGTCCACGGTCCACACGTCTGCCTGGGTGACAAAGACCTTTTCGGTGCGGCGCAGCTGCTCCAGCTTTGCCAGGCCGTTGAACACGCGGCCCTCCACCGTCGTCGGGTCATCCACCTTGGCCGCGTTGTCCCACAGCATTTTGCCGCGGTGGATATAGCGGCTGTCCGGCGCCTTGTTGGGGTCCAGCTTGTAATCCCAGTCGTTCACCTGGCCGATCTCGTCTCCACTGTACAGCACCGGGATGCCGCTCTGCATGAACATCATGGCGTGGAGGGTGAGATCGAACCGGATGGCCTTTTCCATTGCGGCGGCATCGCCCTCAAAGCCCGCCTTCTCGATGCCGCACATCGAGGCGGTGGTGGCGCAAAAGCGCGCGTCGCCGGTCACCGGGTCGGCGTTGTACAACTCACCGCGGCTGTTGCTGCCGCCCGCCTTGCCCTCAAAGTAGTCGTTGAGGTACTGCTTGTGCGGGCGCTCCTCCATGCCCCAGGTATGCAGGGTGTCGTAGTCCAGGCCCCAGCCGATGTCGTCGTGGCAGCGCAGATAGTTGAGGAACACATATTCCTTGGGCAATGCGTTCACAATGTCCAGCTGACGGCGCAGCAGGCGGGTGTCGCGGGTGGCGACCGTGTGCCAGGTGGTGGCCATGGTGGTCACATTGTACAGCAGGTGGCACTCCGGCTTTTCCACGGTGCCGAAGTAGGGCACCACCTTGGCCGGCTCCATCACCACCTCGCCCAGCAGCAGCACCGAGGGGCAGACGATCTCGCTGATCATACGCATGAGCCGCACGATGGTATGCACCTGGGGCAGGTTGCGGCAGCTGGTGCCTATCTCCTTCCAGATATAGGGCACCGCGTCGATGCGGATGATGTCCATGCCTTTGTTGGCCAGGTACAGGAAATTGTACATCATCTCGTTGAACACACGGGGATTGGCATAGTTGAGGTCCCACTGGTAGGGGTAGAAGGTGGTCATCACATAGTGACCGCACTCCGGCAGCCAGGTAAAGTTGCCCGGCGCAGTGGTGGGGAACACCTGCGGCACGGTCTTTTCGTAGGCCGCAGGGATGGACGGATCGGCAAAGAAGAAGTAGCGGCTCATGTACTCGCCCTCACCGGCGCGGGCGCGGCGCGCCCATTCGTGATCCTCGCTGGTGTGATTCATCACAAAATCCATGCAGACGTTGATGTCCCTCTCGTGGCAGGCCTCGGTGAGCTTTTCCAGATCCTCCATGGTGCCCAGGTCCGGCCGCACCTTGCGGAAATCGGCCACCGCGTAGCCGCCGTCGCTGCGGCCCTCCACCGTATCCAGGAAGGGCATCAGATGGATGTAGTTGACGTTGGCCTTTTGCACATAGTCCAGCTTCTGGCGCACGCCGTTCAGATTGCCGGCAAAGTTGTCGATGTAGAACATCATGCCCAACAGATCGTTCTCCTTGTACCAGCCGGGCTGTTGCTCGCGGGCCGTGTCGCGGGCCTTGAGGCCGGCGCGGCGCTCGCCGTAAAAGCGCTTGAGGTTCTCGCACAGCTCCGCGAACATGGAGCCGTTATGGTACAGCTCCATATACAGCCAGCGCAGTTCGTCCGCATGGCGGGCAAAGCGCGCTTCGTACAGCGCGTCCGGGGTATTTGCCTTCTTTGTCATAATCCGTTCCTCCTGTTTTTCGTTCGATTCGATCCGGCACAGCCGCACCGGCGCCGCCCACCGAGCCCGCGATGAAGGGCCGCACAAACCGTTACAGCATATGCAGTTGCTTTGTAAATTCGCAATTTATACAAAGAGGGTTCTTTGCTCTTGTACAAAGCGATGAAACCGATTTCAGCCTGTCTCTTTTCTTTCCACCTCAGCGGCTTACTTTTCCCTTTTCCCTGCGCCACGGCCGCCGTTACAGCAGCCCGTGCTGCGCAAACGCCTTGTACAGGCCGTCCTCCTCCACGGAGGGGCAGACCTCGTCCGCGATCCGCTTGAGCTTTTCGCTGCCGTTGCCCATGCAGATGCTGAGGCCCGCAGTCTGGAGCATCTCCCAGTCGTTCATGCTGTCGCCGAACGCGATGGTATCCTCCAGCGGCACGTCCCAGTATTCGCACAGGCGGCGCACCGCCGTGCCCTTGTTGAACTGCCGGTTGATCAGCTCGCCGTTGATGATCCCGGTACCGTCCGTATCCTGGATGCAGAACTCAAACTCCGCGCCCAGCGCCGTGCGGGGGCGCTCCAGCTGCTCCATCGACGGGCTCATAAACACCAGCTTGTACACCGGCTCGCCGTCGTACTCCTCCATGGGGCGGATGTTCAGGCTGTGCTCCAGCTGCTCGCGCCAGCGCACCAGCTCGCTGTTCCCGCAGGTTTTCGCGTTGTTGCGCAAGAAATCCTTAAATTCCTTGTCGGTATAGCTGCCGTCGCGGCCCTCCACCGTGCGGAACACCCCGCTGGCGCGGAAGACCTCCAGCGCCCTTTCCTGCTGGGCCGGGTTCATGGGGCAATCGTAGATCAGCTGCTCTCCGGCCAAAATATAGCCGCCCGCGCTGGCGATCACGCCGTCAAAGCCATACGCCAGCAAAGGGGAGAGCATCCCGTAATTGCGCCCGGAGCACAGGGCTACCTTATGCCCCTTTTTCTGCGCGGCGCGGATGGCCTCCAAAGCCGACGCCGGCGGTACATTGCTGCCCGGTACGGTGAGCGTGCCGTCTATATCCAAAAAAATAACCTTTTCTCTCATTGTGCTT
>CAZYAX010000263.1:0-2982 GCA_964646195.1 uncultured Faecalibacterium sp.
GCCGTGGACGTAGAGGACAACAAGCTCAAGCCGCTGGCTGCCGCTGAGCTGTCCCAACTGGTGGCCTGCGCAGCGGACGCCATCGAGGCGTGGGGCCTGTATGCCATGGTATACACCTATACGAGCTACGCCAACACCGAGCTGGACATGAACGCATTAGCTGCCTACGATCTGTGGATCGCGGACTATCGCGGCAAGCGGCCCGCCCGCAAGCATGGTATGTGGCAGTACACCAGCACGGGCAGCGTACCGGGCATCGCGGGCGGTGTGGATCTGAGCTATGCGTACAAGGACTACCCCGCCATCCTCGGGAGGGCGGGGCTGACAAGGCTGCGGGAGAAGGGAGGACGGGAAACTGCCGCAAAGCACGAGGCGGGCGTAGCTGCGGGCGGTAAAGCTGCCAACGGCGCGGATGCAAAAGGAGGCGCGGCGCAATGAACGAGGCAATCGTGGTAGCCCTGATCACGGGTGGCTGCTCGGTGCTGGCCGTGCTGCTGACCAACGCCGGCAACAGCCGCCGGTTTGCGGCGCAGCTGGAAAGGGGCCAGGCCGTGACCGACACCAAATTAGAGGAGCTGACCCGCGAGGTGCGGATGCACAACAATTTCGCCCAGCGGGTGCCGGTGCTGGAGGAACAAATCAAAGCGGCCAACCGCCGCATTGGGGATTTGGAAAGGAAAGTGGGATAACATGAAATTTTTGAAGCAGATTTTGAGCGCACGGCTCAACTTCATTGTCCGGCTGAAAAACCCGTGGTTTTGGCTGGGCCTGGCGGGCGTGTTCGTCACGGCGCTGGGCATCACACCGGAAACGGTCACGAGCTGGCCTGCCCTGGCGCTGGCGGTGCAGGCGGCCATCACCAGCCCGGCAACGCTGGCAGCGGCTTTTGTGGCGGTGCTGGGCGTGATCATCGACCCGACCACCGCCGGTGTGGGGGACAGCGAGCAGGCCCTTCTGTATAGTTACCCTAAAAAATAACCGGCTGGAATGTGATCTCCGAGAAAAATGCTTGACGGTGCAGGGCCGGTCAGGTATACTAAAACCAACCGAATGGTTCCAGGAGGAGCTGACCCGGCAGCTGAAGGTGTCCCGGCAGGCAGTGTCCAAGTGGGAGGGCGCGCAGTCTACGCCCGATCTGGATAAGGCGCTGCAGTTGGCAAAGCTGTTTGAAGTGAGCACCGACTGCCTGCTCAAGGACGAGCCGAAGGAGGCCGAGCGGGTGGATGCGCCGGATGCACGGGAGCCGCGCAGGAGGCCGGGTGCATCCCGCTCAACGAGAACGCGGCCGGCGGCCCGGGGCTTGTGGTGCTGCCGGTGCTCCTGCTCATCGGTGCGGGTGATCTGCACGGCATTTTTTGAGCGGGAGTAAAGCCCCGCACACGCAAACATAAGGGAGGTACTTACCATGAAACTAAAACGGATCGCGCTGGCCCTCGCGCTGGCGTTCGGCAGTACGTTGCTGGCAGGCTGCGCCGGGCCGGTGGGCGGCATTTCGCTGTTTGGCAGCTATGGCAAGGCGAGCCCCGGGGGCAGCGAGGAATATTCCATCGGCGGGGCGTCCATCCGCCAGGCGGTGCGGGACGTGGAGGTGGATTGGGCCGCCGGCGAGGTGGATATCGTGTACAACGATGGGGACGCCGTCGAGTTTTCCGAGACGGCAAACCATACACTGAACAACAATACGTCGCTGTGCTATTATCTGGAGGGCGACACGCTGCACATCCGCTTTATGCGCGGCGAAAAGCATATTTGGGATAACCTGAGCAAGACGCTGACGCTCAGCCTGCCCCGCTCGCTGGCACTGGATGACCTGGAGGTGGAGTGCGCCTCGGCGAGCGTGAAGGCGGACGAATTGTATGCCCGCGAGGTGAACATCGAGACCTCGTCGGGCTCGGTGCAGGTGCAGGCAGCCGGCATTACAGATTCGTTCAGCGTGCAGACGGCTTCCGGCAGTGTGGACGCGGAGCTGAGCGGGCTGCGCAAAATTGACATTGAGACCACCAGCGGCGGTATCCGGCTCACGGCGCCCGGTACCTTGGAAAAGGTGGAGCTGGAAACCACCAGCGGCAGCATAAACGCCACGCTGGGCACGATAAGGGAGCTGGACATCCAGACCGTGAACGGATACATTACGGCCTCGGTACAGGCGGCCGGCGAGGTGGAGGCCGAAAGCGTAAGCGGCACGGTGGACCTGAGCCTGGCGCAGGTGCCCACCGAGTGCAAGATTGAGACCACCAGCGGCGCCGTCACCGTGACGTTGCCCTGGGGCGCGTCGTTCAGCGCCAAGGCGGAAACGGCGAGCGGCGGCTTTGCCAGCGATTTCGCCATGACAAAGAACGGCCGCGTGTACACGATGGGCGGCACCAACCATCTCAATGTGGAGATCGAATCCATTTCCGGCAGCATTATGCTGCGGGCAGCGGCCCGCTGAGGCGGTTTGCGGCTGAAATATCTGTACTGGCGGCGCACCATGGCAAATGGCTGCGCCGCCAGCTTGCTTTCCGGCGGAAAAATACCCTGCGGGACAGATTGGACGATTGGTAAAAAGGCAAGGGCCTGCGTTTCGGACGCAGGCCCTTGCACAAGCAGAACAGGAGGAAAAAACGAATGACGGCAAACGAAGCGATCGAACGGGTGGATGCGGTGCGCCCGAACGCCATTAGCGAAAAGACCAAGCTGCAATGGCTGCAGCAGCTGGATATGGAGCTGCGGCGGGAGGTGCTGGGCAAGAGCGAGGTGGGCAGCGCCTACGACGGCGTCGGGCTGGACATCCAGGGCATGAACCCGTCCGCCGTGCTGCTGGCTCCTTCGGACCTGGCCGGCATGTACGTCCACTGGCTGTGCGCGCAGATCGACCTGGCGCTGGGCGAAGTGGACCGCTACGCCACGGACGCCGCGCTGTACAACAACCTGCGCAGCGCCTTTGCGGTGAGCATCCGGCAGCTTTTTGCGCCGAAGGAGCCAAAGCAGGTGGTCTGGTAA
>CAZYAX010000264.1:0-2974 GCA_964646195.1 uncultured Faecalibacterium sp.
TTACGCCAGCGTGCCCATAGGGTCCCAGGGGGCCAGCTCCACGGGCGGCTCGTTCAGCGCCTGCTGCGCTGCCGCATCCAGATACCTTTTGTGAAGGATGGTCTGGTACACAAACTCCTCGAACCAGACGTCGCTCGCCACAAAGTAACCCTTGCGGCCGGCCTCCTCGCCCCAGCTGTTTTCGATCTTCCAGCGGTTGGGCCTGCCAGCGGCGTCCAGGTTGACGCCGGTCAGCACCATGGCATGGTTCATGGCGCTGTCACGGTAATCCAGCCGCTGCTCCTTGGTCATGGAAAGATCCATGCCGCCCAGCACCTCGCCGTACAAGAAGGAATCCGGGTCCCAGATGCCGTCCGTGCGGCTGCTGAATTTGCCGCAGTCGCTGCCGAACCACACCGGCTCGCCGTCCTGGAGCTGGCGCACGGTGAGCGCTTTCATGGTCTCCATGGGCAGGTTGAGATAGCGGATGCCGCCCTCCACGACGTTGCCCAGGTACTTGACGGTGTAGGTCTTGCCGTAGGGCTTATCCTGCGTGGGCGCATGGATCACGCTCACATAATCGTCCAGCGCGAGGCCGATGTACTTTTCGTAGAAGCTGTGCGGGGTCATGCCCCGGTCGGCGTGGTATTGCCCGTTTTTGTCGGTGTAAGTAAAATCGAAGGTGTCCACAGGGCGGCCGAAGCAGATGCACAGCGCCTTGAAAATCTCGGCCAGCATCTCCTGCTTGCGCGGCGCGGGATCCTGCCCGGCCTGCACCAGCTGCCGCAGCTCGATGGCGTCCTTGCGCAGCTTCATGTTCATCATCTGGTCCATCACGCGGGTGTGGGTGGACTGGTAGGTCTCCGGCATCACGCTGGCGGGCACGATGCCGTACTTTTTGACGATGCTCACCATCATATCCCACTGTCCGCCGTCGCCCACGCCGCCGGACATCAGCCAGTCCAGCGTGCGGTCCTCCACGGGCAGGCCGGCGCTGTCGATGGCCGCCTCGAGAAAGAAGTTCATCTTCTCGAACTTATCCCAGAAGGCCAGCCAGTTGCCGGACAGCTCAAACTTATCCAGCCCGCACTTTTCGGCCACGATCTCGCGCATCACGTTCATCGAGGCAAACAGCCAGCAGCGGCCGCTCTGTTTTTGCGCCGTGATGCCGCGGGTCTTGACCTCCACCGAGAAGGTGCTCTCCAGCTTGGCCGCATCCATGGGGCTGAACGCGATATTAGGCAGCTCGCTCTTGGAGGCCGCCGCCGTGCGCACCTTGGCGCTGCGGTCCGCGTCGTACTCTTTTTTAAACTGCTCGATCATAGCAGGGGTAATGGGGTTTGCGTGTTTCATAGTCTTTTCTGTTTCGCTTTCCTTTCCTTAAACGTTGGCACTCCCGCGCCACATCTGCTATTATAATCCCATCTGCGCAAAAAATCATCTATTTTTTTCAATATTTCTGCGCACAATTTTTCCGGCGGCGCTTCGCCGGAGTGCTGCCCTTGATTTTCCGGAAAGTTTTGGCAGTGGATTTGTAATCTGAAAGCCATATCGTGGCACCATGACCGTTGGCTTACCACAATCGAGGAGGAGCTCCCCCCATTAGCTGAGGGAGCTCCTCCTTGATTCTCCGTCTTCAGATTTTTTTCTTTCCCTGGTGCGCCCAGTTGTTCTGCACCACAAAGCTCAGGCAGTACAGCACGCACTCCACCAGAACCTTGACCAGCATGGCCGGGAAGTGCAGCACATCCACAAACACGAACATCAGCGCGGCATTGAGCGCCAGTACGGCCACCGCCAGGCCGAAGTAGCGCAGCGGCGTGTAATAGTCGCTCTCGCTGCGGAACACCACCCGCTTGTTGACCAGGTAGTTGAAGGTCGCGCTTACCACGCGCGCGCACGCCGTGGAAAGCACCGCGCTGCCAAAGGCGAAGTAATACAGCAGCGCAAACAGGCCATAGTCCACCACGGCCGAGAGCAGCGACGCCGCCATGAACCGCGGGAACTTGCGCAGCAGCACCGAATAGATCTTCATGCCATCCTTGATGGGGCGGAAATGGGAGCTCTCGTTTTCGCCGATGTAGATGGTCTCGATGGGCACCTCCACGATGCCGCCGAACGTCTGCGCCGAGAACACCAGCATATTCATCTCATACTCGTAGCGCTCACCCTCCATGGCCAGCAGCTTTTCCATGCGGCCCTCGCCGCTCAGCGGCACACCGCGCAGGCCGGTCTGGGTGTCCGAGATGCGCACACTGTACAGCAGTGCAAACAGCTTGCGGGTGAGGCTGTTGCCAAAGCGGCTGCGGCCCGGCATCTGGTCCACGTCCCGCGCGCCCAGCACCAGCTTACCGGGGGCCTGCTCCATGGCCTGCGCCACCCGCAGGATGTCCCTTGCGGTGTGCTGGCCGTCCGCGTCCGCCGTGACGGCGGCCTCAAAGCCGTGCTCGGCCATCCACGAAAAGCCGGTCTTGAGCGCGCGGCCCTTGCCGCAGTTTTGCGCATGGTGCAGCACGGTGCAGGGCAGCTTTTCCAGCGCGGCAAACACCGCCTCGCAGCCGGTGCTGCCGTCGTTGACCACCACCACCTCCAGCTTCTGCGCCAGCAGCTCCTGCGTCAGCGTCACAAGGCGCTCATCCGGCTGATACGCCGGGATCAGGATTCCCCATTTCATCGCGTTCTCTCCTTATGGTTTGTCCGGCTCTGTCTCCCCGGCGGGCAGCTCCTGCGCCAGCGTGCGCGCGGTGGCGAGCAACAGCCGCCGCCCGGCAGGCGCGCACAAACGGTAAAGCCCGGCCAGCTCCTGCACGCCGGCTTCATCCGGCATATCCGCCGGCCAGAAGATGGCGTCAAACGAGATGCCCAGCGCCGATACCAGCGCAGACAGTACCTCAAAGGACGGGTTGATCGCGCCCTTTTCAATTTTTGCGATGTGGCGAACAGAAATACCAGAACGATCCGATAGCTGTTCCTGCGTGAAACCGCGTTCCCTGCG
>CAZYAX010000265.1:0-2964 GCA_964646195.1 uncultured Faecalibacterium sp.
CGGCACGGCTCGCTCGGCAATCTGCATACCAGATTTATTCAGAGCTTCCCTATTTCTCCTCCTTAATAAGGCAGGCGCCTTGCCGCAAACGAAACGGCGAGGCGCCTGCCCTCTTTTTATTCCGGCTGCGCCGGCTTGAGCGCACTCTTGCGGTATTGCAGCGGGCTTTGGCCGGTCATGGCTGCAAACCGGGTGGAAAAGTTGCTCTCGTCCCCAAAGCCCACCGCGCGGGCCACGCTGCCCACGGGCAGGTCGGTGAGCACCAGCAGTTCCTTGGCCTGCGTGATGCGATAGCACAGCAGATAGTTATAGGGCGTGGTGCCCATATACTGGCGGAACAAGCGCAGAAAATAGCTCTTGCTCACGGCGGCGGTTGCCAGCAGGCCGTCCAGGCAAAGGGGTTTGGCATAATTTTCCCGCAGGGTCTTGGCTGCGTGCAGGATCATATCCCGGTTGGAGAGCGCCACCGCGCTGCGCAGCTGGGCCTGGGCCACCTCGGTCAGCAGGCGGTGGATGGTAAGGCTGGCTTGCAGCATGGTTTCGGTGGTGCCGTCCTGCATGCCGGCCAGCAGCGTCTCGAACAGCTCCGCCATATCCACGCCGGCCATGCGCGCCGGCGCCAGCCTCTGCCCGGGGCTGAGCAGGGGCTCCATCGCGCGCACGCCTGCGCCGTCGATGTGCGCCCAGTAGTGGTGCCAGCACATCTGCCCCGGCGCGGTGCAGTAGCTCTGCGGTGCGCGGCAGTTGAGCAGCAGCGCCATGCCCGGCGGCAGCAGATACTGTGCGCCGCCCTGCTCGATGAGGCCCGCGCCCTCCAGCGTGTAAAACAGGATGTAGCTCTCCTTGTCGGTGCGCGCGGTGGAAAAGCGCTGCTGCCCGTAAAACAGCCCCGCCTCGGTGCAATAATAGGGCTGTGCCAGCGCCGCCGCGCCCGGCGTGCTGCGCAGCCACCGGCTGCGGGGCTCCACGTCCATGTTATAGGTGAGCACTGCCAATCATCTCCCAGTAGAATTTTCACAAAAAATCGGTCACTTCCGCCTATGGAAACCCGCGTTCCGAGGCGGTATACTCTGAACCGGAAACAAAAACTTCCCTCTCCCATTTTACCAAAAAGGAGGACGCTATGCAATCTTGTTATCTCGCCGTGGACATCGGCGCATCGAGCGGCCGGCACATCGTGGGCACCGTGCAGAACGGGCGTATGCAGCTCACCGAGGTCTACCGCTTTGAAAACCACCTCGTGCGGCAAAACGGGCATCTGTGCTGGGCCATTGAGGAGCTGGCCCAGAACGTGATCGCCGGCATGAAGGCCTGCCGCGACGCAGGCTGCGCCCCTGTGAGCATGGGCATTGACACCTGGGCCGTGGACTATGTGCTGCTAAACGCCGCCGGGCAGCCGGTGGGCGACGCAGTGGCCTACCGCGACGAGCGCACCGCCGCCATGCGCCAGGCGCTGGAGCCGCTCGTGCCCTTTGAAGAACTTTACGCAAAAACCGGCATCCAGTACCAGCCCTTCAACACCGTGTACCAGCTGATGGCGCTCAAGGCCGGGCACCCCGAACAGCTGCAACAGGCCAGTACCTTTCTCATGATCCCGGATTACCTCAACTACCGCCTCACCGGCGTGGCGGCCAACGAGTACACCAACGCCTCCACCACCGCGCTGGTCAGCGCCCGGACCCGCACCTGGGATGACGCGCTCATCGCCCGGCTGGGTCTGCCCCGCGGCATCTTCCAGCCCATCCGGCCCGCAGGCAGCACGCTGGGCCGCCTGCTGCCGGAGGTGGCCGCGCAGGTAGGCTTCGACTGCACCGTGATCCTGCCCGCCACCCACGACACCGGCTCGGCCTTCCTCGCCGTACCCGCGCGGGACGACAGGGCCATCACCCTTTCCAGCGGGACATGGAGTTTACTGGGCGTAGAAAACCCGATTCCTATTACAAATCCGGCCAGCGCCGCGGCCAACTTTACCAACGAGGGCGGCTACGAATACCGCTACCGCTACTTAAAGAACATCATGGGCCTGTGGATGCTCCAGTCCATCCGCCGGGAGCTGAACGGTACCTCCTACGTCCGCGAGGGCAAAGCGCACGCCGCCGCGCGAAAGCAGTGGTCCTTCCCGGACATGATCGAGGCGGCCCGCGCCGAAAGCGGCTTTGCCTCGGTGGTGGACGTGGACGACGCGCGCTTCCTCGCGCCGCAGAGCATGTGCGAGGAGGTCAGGGCTGCCTGCGCCGGGAGCGGCCAGCCCGTGCCCGCCAACGTAGGCCAGGTGATCCAGTGCGTGTACAACTCGCTCACGCAGGATTACCGCCGCGCCGTGCAGACCTTGCAAGCCCTCACCGGCAAGACCTACACCAGCATCAACATCGTGGGCGGCGGCAGCCAGGATATGTACCTGAACCAGCTCACCGCCAACGCCACCGGCCTGCCTGTGTTTGCAGGCCCCACCGAGGGCACCGCCCTTGGCAACCTGATGGTCCAGTTCATCGCAAACGGCGAATACCCCAGCTTACAGGCCGCGCGCGATGCGATAAAAACAAGCTTTCCGATCAAGGAGGTAGTTCCATGCTAGTTGAGACCAAAGCCCGGGTGGGCGTGTTTGCCATCGCCCTGGGCGCTTACCTGCCCCAGTTTCCCACGCTCGTGCCGGAATTTGAGGCCCAGTACGCCGCGTTCAAACAAACCATCCCCGACACCGTCGAGGTCATCGATGGCGGCATCGTCACCACCAAGGAGTTCTCGCAGGCGGCGGGCGACAAGTTCCGCGCCGCGGACGTGGACCTGGTGATCCTCCAGCTGCTCACCTACGCCACCTCCTACAATATGCTGCCCGCCGTGCGGGATCTGAACGTGCCCGTGGTGCTGGTGAACGTGCAAAAGAAAAAAGCCCCCGACTATGCCAACACCGACACCCCCACATGGCTGGGTGAGCTGTACGCCTGCGGCGCGGTGGGCGAGATG
>CAZYAX010000266.1:0-2947 GCA_964646195.1 uncultured Faecalibacterium sp.
CAGATACTCCGCCCGCTCGTCCGCATTGCCCGGCACCTGGCCCGCGTCCTTGCGGCTGCGGCTCAGAAACTCGATCCACCGCTCCTCGTCGAACACCACGAGCTGGTAGCCAAAGCGCTGCTTTGCGTCGATCTCCGCGCCGTTGTCGCGGATGACCGTGTTGATCTCCTTGATCACGTTGCGCACCGTTTTCTCGCTCACGCCCAGCGCCTTGCTCAAGGCCACCGCCGTGTGGTAGCCCTGCCCGTCCAGCTGCTCCAAAAGCTGCCAAAATCTGTTTTCCATCTCCGTCGTCTCCCTGTTTTTTCGCAGAAAGTATGCGTTACTTCTTCTATAATTCTACATAAGTCCGGCCCGATTTCAATTCAAACTTTTGCCGGATTCAATCAGGCAAAGCTCTGGCGTGAGGTTTTGCGCCCGGTGTGGTATGATGGTCTCAATAAAAAAGCGGGAATCCTTGCCCCCGCGCCGCCGGCGCCGCGCGCACCGGCGGCGCATCCCGGCCCGAAGCAGCGGTTCCCCCAACTTGTCAGGAGGTAATGTCCATGTCTGTTATGCTATCCGGCTGGGTCTGGACCCCGCAGCCCTGCCCGCAGGACGCGCCCTGCGCCTGCCGTTTCCGCAAGGTGTTAAAGCTGGCGCAAGCGCCCCGCCACGCGCTGTGCCGCATCACGGCGGATTCCCGCTATCTGCTGCTGGTCAACGGCGTGCCCGTCTGCCGCGGCCCCCGCAAGGGCGACGATAAGGTCTGGTTCTACGAGGAGCTGGACCTCTCCCCCTTCCTGCACGCGGGGGAGAACGTGCTGGCGGCCGTCGTGCTGCGTTACCCGCAGGGCTCCGACCGGGGCAACCGCTCGGTGTGGCGCATGGCCCTGCCGGCGCTGGCCGCCGCGGGCGAAGTGGAGCTGGAGGGCGGGCCGGCCCTCGCCTGGCAGACGGATGCCAGCTGGAAAGCGCAGCGTGCGGACGACCTGCGCATCCACGGCGACTACGCCGAGACCCGCCGCCTGTTCGTCCAAGAGGATGCGCGGGGCGAGGCCGCTTTGCAGGGCTGGCAGCTGCCCGACTACGACGACAGCGCCTGGCCCGCCGCGGCGGAGTACCCTCGCGGCACGTTCCACCCGGCGGTGAGCCCGGCCTTTCTGCGCCCGCGGCCCATCCCCCTGCTCTACGAGACGCCGCGGCGCTTTTCGCTGTTCTGCCTGCGGGAGGGCGCGGCGGCCCGCGCCGGCCTCGAGGCCCTGCTGCGGGAGGACGCGCCCCTCACCCTGCCGCCCCACACCGTGGTCACCGCCGAGCTCAGCGCCGCCCGGCTGACCACCGGTTATCTGGAGCTGGCCGTCAGCGGCGGGGCCGGCGGCACGGTGAAGCTGCTGAGCGCCGAGGGCTACTGCCGCCCGGACGCGACCCAGGGCACAGGCAAGGGCGACCGTCTGGACAGCGCCAGCGGCGTGCTGTCCGGCCCCACCGACCGCTACACGGTGGGCGGCTACGGCACGCCGGAGCGCCCGGAGGCCTACGAGCCGTTCTGGTTCCGCGCGTTCCGCTTTGTGCGGGTGCGGGTAGCCACGGGGGATACGCCCCTCACGCTGCACCGCATCGCCTACCGGGAGACCGGCTACCCGCTCACGGTGCAGACTCAGGTGGAGACCTCCGACCCCAGCCTCGCCGCCATCTGGACCATCAGCGAGAACTCGCTGCGCGCCTGTATGCACGAGACCTACGAGGACTGCCCCGCCTACGAGCAGCTGCAATACCTGATGGACACCCGCGCCCAGGCGCTGTACACCTACGCCGCGGCGGCGGACGACCGGCTGGGCCGACAGGCCATCGACGACTTTGCCCGCTCCCAGCGCGCGGACGGCCTGCTCAACGGCTGCTACCCCGCCTACAAGCCCAACGTGATCCCCGGCTTTTCCATCTACTACATCCTCATGCTGCACGACCACATGCTCTATTTCGGCGACGCGGCGCTGGTGCGGCGCTATCTGCCCACCGTGGAGCGCATCCTCGCTTTCTTTGACTGGTTGATGGACGAAGCCCTCGGCCTTGTGCAACCCCTGCCGGGCGGCAGCGGCTTTGGCAGCCCTTACTGGGGCTTTGTGGACTGGGCCAAGGGCTGGGAGATCGGCATCCCGCCCGCCGCCCAGGCCGGCCCGCTCACGATGGACAGCCTGCTCTACTGCCTGGGCCTCGCGGCGGCGGAGGAGCTGGCCGCCTTTGCCGGCCGCACCGGCCTCGCCGCCGAATACCGCCAGCGCGCCATGCAGCTGCGCGAGGGCGTGCGCCGCCACTGCGCCGGGCGGGACGGGATGCTCCAGGACGGCCCCGGTCTCGAGCAGTACAGCCAGCATGTGCAGGTGTTCGCCGCGCTCACCGGCACGCTCACCGGCCCGGAGGCCCGCCGCGCGCTGGAGCGCACCCTCGGCGGCGATACCATCCCCCAGTGTACCGTGGCCATGGGCTTTTATCTGTTCCGCGCGCTGGAGCAGTGCGGCCTGTACGCCCACACCGGCCGGCTCTGGGACAAATGGCGCGCCATGCTGGCCGACCACCTCACCACCTGCGTGGAGAGCGACGGTTCCTACGCCCGCAGCGACTGCCACGCCTGGGGCGCGCTGGCGCTCTACGAGCTGCCCGCCGCGGTGCTGGGTGTGCGGCCCGCCGCGCCGGGCTGGGCCAAGGTGCGGTTCGCGCCGTCGGTGGGCACGCTCACCCACGCCAGCGGCCAGGTGATCACCCCAAAAGGCCTCATCCGCGCCAGTTGGGCGCTGGAAAACGGCGCGCTGCGCAAGCACATCACCCTGCCCGACGGCATGGAGGCCGAGGTCGTGGACGGCTGACCGCCTCCGCCCGGCGCCTCGTCCCCGCTTTCTATACAGTATAAAAAAGCCGCTCGATCTTGCGCTTTTCACACGCAGGGTCAGGCGGCTTTTGCGACACGGCA
>CAZYAX010000267.1:0-2931 GCA_964646195.1 uncultured Faecalibacterium sp.
AAAATCTTACTGCTTTGCGTTCTTCTTTGCCTCAAGCGCAGCGATAGCGTCGCGGCGGCTCAGGTTGATACGGCCCTGCTGGTCGATGTCGGTCACCTTGACGACGATGGCGTCGCCTACGGCCACCACATCCTCCACGCGCTCCACGCGGCGGGTGTCCAGCTTGGAGATGTGCACGAGGCCTTCCTTGCCCGGGGCAATCTCAACAAACGCGCCGAAGTTCATCAGGCGGGTCACCTTGCCCTTGTAGATAGCGCCGATCTCCGGATCCTCCACGATGGTCTTGATGGTAAAGATGGCGCGCTTTGCGTCCTCCTGGTCAATGGCGGAGACGAACACATGACCGTCCTCCTGCACGTCAATCTTGCAGTTGCAGGTGGCGCAGATGTCCTGGATGACCTTGCCGCCCTTGCCGATGACGTCCTTGATCTTGTCGGTGGGGATCACCATGCTGAACATCTTGGGGGCCCAGCGGCTCAGCTCGGCGCGCGGCTGCGCGATCACCGGCTTGATGATCTCGTCCAGGATATACAGGCGGCCCTTGCGGCACTTTTCAAACGCCTCGGCGATGATGTCGTAGGTCAGGCCGTCGATCTTGATGTCCATTTGGATGGCGGTGATGCCCTTGCGGGTGCCGCCCACCTTAAAGTCCATGTCGCCGTGGAAGTCCTCCACGCCCTGAATGTCCAGCATGGTCATCCAGCGCTCGCCCTCGGTGATGAGGCCGCAGGAGATGCCGGCAACCGGGGCCTTGATGGGCACACCCGCATCCATAAGCGCCAGCGTAGAGCCGCAGATGGAAGCCTGGGAGGTGGAGCCGTTGGAGCTGAGCACCTCGGACACGCAGCGGATGGTGTACGGGAACTCCTCAAGCGAGGGCAGCACGGGCACCAGTGCGCGCTCGGCCAGCGCGCCGTGGCCGATCTCGCGGCGGCCGGGGCTGCGGGGCGCGCGTGCCTCGCCCACAGAGTACGGCGGGAAGTTGTAGTGATGGATATAGCGCTTGATCTGCTCGTCGGTCAGATCGTCCATGAGCTGGTTGTCCTTAGTGCCGCCCAGTGTGCAGCTGGTGAGCACCTGGGTCTGGCCGCGGGTAAACATACCGGAGCCATGGGCGCGGGGCAGGAGGCCCACCTCGGCGGCCAGCGGGCGGATCTCATTGATGCCGCGGCCGTCCACGCGCTTGCCCTCATCCAGCAGCCAGCGGCGCACCACGAACTTTTGCATCTTATAGGAAATCAGATCCAGCGTGGCGGCGTCCAGGTCGGGGTTCTCGGCGGCGATCTTGTCCAGAATGGGCAGCAGCGCCGCATCGCGCACGTTTTTGTCATCGGTATCCATCGCGGCCTTAAACTCGTCCAGATGGGCCGCCTTGACGGCCTCGAACAGGTCGTGGTCCAAGTCCACCGGGGTGAACTCGATCTTCGGCTTGCCGCGCTCGGCCACGATGTTGTTGATAAAGCCGATCATCTTCTTGATCTCCACATGCGCAGCCTTGATGGCGTCCAGCATGGTATCCTCGTCCACCTCGTTGGCGCCGGCCTCAATCATCACGATCTTGTCCATCGTAGCAGCCACAGTCAGGGCCAGATCGCTTTGGCGGCGCTGCTCGTAGTTGGGGTTGATCACGATCTCGCCGTCCACCAGGCCCACCTGCACGCCTGCGATAGGACCCTTCCAGGGGATCTCGGACACGGCGATCACCAGCGAGGTGCCGATCATACCGGCGATCTCGGGGCTGCAATCGGGGTCCACGCTCATCACGGTCATGGTGACGCAGACGTCGTTGCGCATATCCTTGGGGAACAGCGGGCGGATGGGGCGGTCCACCACGCGGGAGGTGAGCACGGCGCGCTCACCGGGGCGGCCCTCGCGGCGCATAAAGCTGCCGGGAATGCGGCCGGCCGCATACAACTTCTCCTCATACTCCACGCTCAGGGGGAAGAAATCCACACCTTCGCGGGGCTTGGGGCTCATGGTGACGTTGCACATCACGACGGTCTCGCCGTAGCGGATCATCGCGCTTGCGTTGGACAAGCCGCACATCTTGCCCATCTCGGCCTTGAAGGGACGGCCCGCCAGCATCGTCTCGTAGACCTTGTAGTTGGGGAAGGTCTCTTTGCGGGAACCAAATTCGATCGACATTTCCTTTTGCCTCCTAAATCGTTTTTTGGGGAGCCTCTGCCCAGATCCCGGTGTATCCAGACGTTCGCCGTGGTCTGCGCGGAGGTTCCCGTGTTCTATTCCAAAGGGGCTTATGCTGCGGGCCATAGCAATAAGTCCGGCGTCCGAAACCATACGTCTCAGGCGCTCGACTTACTGCTGCAACACGCAGCGCCCCTTTCGTACCGATTCCTGCTCAAAACAGGCAAAGGGGCAGGCACCCCATGGCACCTGCCCCCTGTTTTTGATTACTTGCGCAGACCCAGGGTTGCGATCAGAGCGCGATAGCGCCCGATATCCTTCTTCTGAAGGTATGCCAGCAGATTGCGGCGGCGGCCGACCATCTTCATCAGGCCGCGGCGGCTGTGGTGATCGTTCGGGTTGTTCTTCAGGTGCACATTCAGCTCATTGATGTGCGCGGTCAGCAGAGCGACCTGAACCTCGGGGGAACCGGTATCCTTTTCGCTCAGCGCGACCTTTGCCATAACTTCCTGCTTATTCATTGTAATAAAACCTCTTTTTCTCAATTTATTTGCCAATGACACAGCCTGAGGAAAACGGCTTTCCCTGTTGCAGGGCATACTCCTCCGACCTTGCCATGGTAACGGTGATAGTATACCAGACTCCGGCACAAATTGCAAGGGTGAGTTTGGATTTTTCCACGGCGGACAGTAGCCGCTCCTGAAATTTTATGAGAAATTTTATGAGGAAAAGCTGCAAACTGTTTCCATGGCATATTGCATAATATGCTTATCGGCTTAACGCAGC
>CAZYAX010000268.1:0-2924 GCA_964646195.1 uncultured Faecalibacterium sp.
GACCGGCCCTTCCCGCCGCTCCGTGATGCGCACCAGCGCGGTGGCCAGCGCCAGGCCGAAGGGGTTGGAAAGATATGCCGCAGCGCAAAAACCCATATAACCAAGCCGCGGTACCAGCGCCAGCACACACACCGCGCTCGCCACGGTGAGGGCAACGTTGGAGAACAGATAAAAGCCCATCTTCTGCCGCCCGCGCAGCTTGGCCTCCTGTATATGCTTGAGGGTGTTGAGAAAGTAGGTGGGCGAAACGTACAGCAAAATCAGCGTGCCGTAGCGGATAGCTTCGGCGTCGGTGGTAAAAAAGCGCAGCAATACGCCGGGCAGCGCCATGCACACGCACACCACCAGCGCGGTATAGCCCAGCAGCAGCCGGGTGCCCTGGCGGATGCCGCTTTGGATGCGCACAGGCTGCCGGGCGGCGAGGTTCTGCGCAATGAAGACCACAAGCGACTGCACAAAGCCATAGATCGGGTAGAGCAGCAGGGACGAGACCTTGTCGGAGATGGAAAAGCCTGCGATGGCCGCCACGCCCAGCGTGCCCAGCAGGCTTTGCCGGATCAAAATGGTCACCGTGCCGGAGGCCTGCTGGAGCGAGTTTGGCACCGAAAGCCGCGCGATCTCTTTGAAATAGTGCAGGCGCAGCAGGCGGAACGAAAACGGCGTTGTAAGCAGGCGGCGGCGCAGCACCCACAGGCTATATGCGCAGCCCACTCCCTGGGAGAGCGCCGTGGCCGCCGCCGCGCCGCCCACGCCCCACAGCGCAATAAACGGCACGTCCAGCGCGAGGTTCAGCACCGAGGTGGCCAGCACCGCGTACATGGGCGTTTTGGAGTCGCCGTAGCCAATGAGGATCTGCTTGCTAAGGTCGTACAGCATCAAGCAGGGCATGCCGGCCAGATAAATGCGCCCATAGGCCGCCGCGCCGTCTGTGATCTCGGCGGGAGTGTGGATGAGCTGCAAAAAGAAGCCGAAGCCGCCCAGGCCCAGCGCCAGCAGCACGAGGGCCGCCGCGAGGTCACAGAAAAGCAGGTTGTAGATCAGGCCGCTCAGCCCATCCTGCGTGGCCGTGGGGCGGTTGGCGGCAATGAGCAGGTTTGCGCCCAGCTCCATGCCGCCGGATACGAACAGGAAAATCATCAGTACCGAGGTTGCATTGGACACGGCGGCCAGCGCGCCCGCGTCCAGCATGAGGCCCACGATCATGGAATCGACCGCAGCATACAGCTGCGTGGCCAGCATACTGAAAATGACCGGCAGCGAAAAACGCAGCAGGGAGGGCAGCACCGGTCCTTTCAGCAGGGATTGATTTTGTGGCATATTGGTAAACTCTCCTTGTGGCAGGTTCGGGATCTCTGGCTCACGCGCGGCCGCCGCCTCGGCGCGCACCGGCACGGCGGCTGCGCTTTTGCCCGGGCAGGGGATGGTTCTGGTTGCCGAACCCGATGCAGGCCCGGCGCAGCGGCCGGTCTGCAAAGCGCTTTGCCAGTGCCCAGTATAAAGTATCCGGTAGCTGGATAGTCAAGGGGGAATTTGAAAAATGCAGGAGATGCACAAAAAGTATTTCCGCACGGCAGAGTTTGCCCAAATGGCGGGATTGAACAAAAAGACCCTGCACTATTACGACGAGATCGGCCTGTTTAGGCCCGCCTATGTCAACGAAAAGGGCTATCGTTTCTATACCGTACTCCAGTTGGACCGGCTGGCCCTGATCGTGGCGCTGCGGGATCTGGGCCTTCCGCTCAAGAAGATCCACGAGTATCTGGAATGCCGGGACTCCGACCGGCTGGACCGTTTGTTGGAAGAGCAGGGCCATGAGATTGACCGTCGCATTGCGCAGCTTCGCCGCAGCAAGGCGCTTTTGCAGGGCCTGCGGGCAGAAAACCGGCTCTTCCAGGCCCACTGCGGCAGGGGCTACCAGCTGTTGGATTGGCCCGAGGAGCGTATCGCCGTGCTGGTGGATGAGGACGAGCTCTCCCACGCCGAAACGGCGGGCATGGTGGTCAATTACCTCACGGACGGGCCATATACCGGCGTGTATTATTGCGGGCAGGCGCAGCAGTTCCTCTACCAGAAGCGGGAGGATGGCGAGCGCGTCCTGCCGGGCGGGCGGTACCTGTGCCTGTTTGACGAGGAGGAAGAGAACACCACCCAGGAAATGCGGGTGGAAAAGATCGGGCAGCTGCGGCGTTACGCGGCACAGCAGGGATGGCGTTTGGAGCAGAGCGTCCTGATCGAGTTTGCGGATATTTTGAGCGCCCGGCCTGGCATGCAGTCTTTTTGTCTCCGCGCCCGGCTGCAGGAGGCGGAGATGCCAGGCAATGCAGACAAAGCAAAAGATGAAATTTTGTAACTTTTTGCAAAAGTAAAAGGAAAATTTAAAATCCCACTTGACTTTACCAGACCAAAGCGTATAATACTTACAAACCGATGAGGCGGAAGAGCTTCTGCACAGCGCATCCCTAGAGAGCCCGGAGGATGGAAACGGGCGAGAGCGGGGCAGAAAGCGTGGGCCGCCGAGGGCCGGGCAAACAAAGCGGTGCGCCGCTTTCAGTAGCTTGGGACGGAAGCCTCCGTTACAGGGCAGGAGGGTGTTGGCTCTCCGTGAGGGGCTCTGCGCAGAGCAGGGCAAACAAGGTGGCACCGCAGAATCGCTTATTCGATCCTGTCCTTGTGGATAAAAACACAGGGGCGGGCCGTTTTTTTGGTAAGACAAGACCCGTTCCGCAAGCGAGGAACGGGCTTTTTGTTTGCCCCGTTCCCATCAGAAAGGGGTATTATTTATTATGAAAAACACGACCAAGATCTCCCGCCGCAGCTTCCTCAAGGCCGCCGCTCTGTCCGCAGCTGCCGTCTCCGCGCTGGCCCTGACCGGGTGCGGCTCGTCTTCGTCCACGGCGTCTACGGCATCCTCCGCCGCTGCATCC
>CAZYAX010000269.1:0-2908 GCA_964646195.1 uncultured Faecalibacterium sp.
CTTTTTAGCCCAATCAGCCAAAAATGTTGATCAGGATACCGGCCGCGACCGCGGAGCCGATCACGCCCGCCACGTTGGGGCCCATGGCGTGCATCAGCAAAAAGTTCTGCGGGTTCTCGCTCTGGCCCACCTTCTGGGACACGCGGGCCGCCATGGGCACGGCGGAAACGCCGGCAGAGCCGATCAGCGGGTTGACCTGGCCGTGGGTCACGGCGCACATCAGCTTGCCGAACAGCACGCCTGCCGCCGTGCCAAACGAGAATGCGATCAGACCCAGCACGATGATGAACAGCGTGCGGGTGTTGAGGAAGGTGTTGGCGCTGGTGGTGCAGCCGACGGACAGCGCCAGAAAGATGGTGATGATGTTCATCAGCTCGTTGCCGGCGGTCTTCTGGATGCGATCCACCACGCCGGACTCCTTCATCAGGTTGCCCAGCATCAGCATACCCACCAGCACGGCGGAGTCGGGCAGGATGAGCGAAACGATGATCGTGACCGCGATGGGGAACACGATCTTTTCGGTCTTAGACACTGTGCGCAGCTGCCGCATTACGATCTGGCGCTCTTTTTTGGTGGTCAGAGCACGCATGATGGGCGGCTGGATCACCGGCACCAGCGCCATATAGCTGTAGGCCGCCACGGCGATGCTGCCCAGCAGCTCCGGCGCGAGGCGCGAGGTGACAAAGATGGCTGTGGGACCGTCCGCACCGCCGATGATGGCGATGGCCGCGCTCTGCGCGCCGGTAAAGTCCACAAGACCCGTGGCGCTGAGCAGCCGCGCGCCGAGGTAAGTACCAAAGATGCCGAACTGCGCCGCCGCGCCCAACAGCAGGCTCTTGGGGTTGGAGATCAGCGGCGCAAAGTCGGTCATGGTGCCGATGCCGAGGAAGATCAGCGGCGGGTAAATGCCCAGCTTCACGCCCAGATACAGCATATCGGCCAGGCCGCCGTTGTTGAGCACCTCGGTCCACATCGGGTGCGCCAGACCGTCGCCCACAAAGTATTGCATATGGATGATGCCGCTGCCGGGCAGGTTGGCCAGGATCATGCCAAAGGCCATGGGCAGCAGGATCAGCGGCTCAAATTCCTTGACGATGGCGAGATACAGCAAAAAGCAGCCCACGCAGATCATGATCGCGTACAGGTAGCCGCCCGGCTCGCCGAACTGCGCAAAGCCGGAATTGCGGAAAATGCTAATCAGAGTATCAATAAATTCTGTCATATCTGCTTCCTCCGTCAAAAGGGTTCGGTGGCATCCGCCACACCGGCGCTGCCCCAGGCCCCGCGGCCCTTGCCGTGGCCCGCGCGGCGCACGGCGCGCAGCGTGTATTTACCGCCGCCCAGCGCATGGATCGCCGCCGCAATGGCAGCCACCACCTCGCCGGGGATGCCCTCCTCCACGTCCGGCTGCTCCGGCGCGGCAGAAGCCACCTGCGCGGGAGATGCGGCCGCACGCTTTTCCTCTTCTTGCAGCTGCGCCGCCTTCATCTTCGCATTCCTTTTGGTGTCGAGCAGATCAAAAATTTTGCCTTCGAGCATGATGATGAGCATCAGCAGCACAAGAACTGCAAAAACCAGCACCACGCCGGTTACCGTGACAACAATGTCATAACCAAGATTCATGCATTTGCCTCCTGATACCGGAGCGGCCCGCCCGCCGTATGCACCCTGCCGGCGCGGTCTGCCGCCCCTGGTTTAAAACGATTTGGCCCTATTATATCTGATTTTCGGTCCCATTTCAACAAAAACGGGCTGTGAGGTTTGCGCATCACAATGGACATTTGTTGCGTTCAGCGGCGTCCGATGCGCGGGGTGGCGTCCTTAAAGCCGGTCTCGAGCTTATCGCCCATCGAAAGGCTCAGCGCGGTGCCCAGCGCCACGCAGTTGACCGGGTCCGGAGAGACGGCCACATCCACCTTGAGCTCCTGGCTCAGATACTCCGGCAGGCCGTGCAGCTGTGCGCCGCCGCCCGTGAGCATGACGCCGTTGCGGTAGATATCGCCCGAAAGCTCCGGCGGGGTTTTTTCCAGCACCTGGTGGGCCGCCACGCCGATCTGCTCGCTGAGCATCATCACCGGCTCGTACAGGTCGGTGGTGGACACCTGGATGCGCTGGGGCAGCCCGGTGACCAGACTGCGGCCCTTGATCTCCATCGTCTCGTTGAAATCTGCCCTTTGCTGGCAGCAGGCCACGTTCTTTTTCAGCTCCTCGGCAGTGCGCTGGCCGATGGCGATGCTGAACTTGTTGCGCACAAATTTTAAGATCTCGTCGTCGTAGGTATTGCCCGCCACCCGCACGCTGGTGGCCGTGACCTTGCCGCCCAGCGACATTACGGCGATGTCGGTGGTGCCGCCGCCGATGTCGATGATCATGTGCCCCTCGGGCTTGGTGATATCCACGCCGGAGCCCAGCGCGGCGGCCAGCGGCTCGTCGATGAGATACACCTGCCGCGCACCCGCCGCCACCACGGCCTCCACCACGGCGTCGCTTTCGATGCCGGTGATGGCCGCCGGCACGCACACCGCCACGCGGGGCTTTACCATGCGGGAGCTGCACACCTGATTTACAAAGCTGCAAATGAGCTCGCGGGTCATGGTGTGGTCGCTGATCACGCCGTCCTTCAGCGGGAAGGTGGCGGAGATGTAATTCGGCGTGCGGCCGATCATGGCCAGGGCCTTGTCGCCCACCTCCAGCACCGTGTTCTTGCGGGTATCCACCGCCACGACGCTGGGCTGGTTGAGCACCACGCCCTGCCCCGCCTGCGCGATGATGATCGTCGTTGTGCCAAGATCGATTCCAATATCATTCTGTGCCATGATTCTTTATATCCTTTCCTGTTGGTTGCAACAAACAGCATTTGAAAACGGCATTTGGAGTAAGTATATCATAATTGCGGAAAAATGTATAG
>CAZYAX010000270.1:0-2905 GCA_964646195.1 uncultured Faecalibacterium sp.
GCCTGATTCTGCGATTCGTTTTGCACTCAGTTGTGCCTCTGCTAACGATTGTGCCAGCTGGTTTCGTTGTGCCGGTTATTGCTTATTTTGAGAGTTGCTCTGGAATCAAAACTGCGCACAAATCGGTTATGCTTATAAGAAGCTGAGGCGCTGTTTATGTCAGCCCGCAAAAACAAAACGGCAAATGACGGCTGCAAAGGGAAATTTATACCCCCGACGCGCCATAGTTTGCCAGCACCCTCGCGGACGGGTCGTTCACGTTACAGCCGGGCCAGGCCTTGTTGGGCATCCAGAAATCCACGATGGTGCGGCTCTGGTCGTAGTAATACTTCTCGAAGATTTCCCGGTAAAACAGGCTCTCCTTGGTAAACGGCATGCAGTGGGCCGAGTAGTTGGCGCGGCGCATCTGGAACTCCTCGTCGGTGTACAGCCCCTCGGCGTACTCTTTGATGTCGTCCACCATGCTGTGGCCCACCGCGTCCGAGAAGGCGGCCTTCTCGCGCCAGAGGATCTCCGGCGGCAGCCAGTCGCCCTCGAAGGCCTTGCGCAGCAGGTACTTGCCCTTGCCGTAGGTGTTCAGCTTCTTTTCCGGGTCGATGGCCATGACGTAGCGCACAAAATCCAGATCGCCAAAGGGCACACGGGCCTCGATGCTGTTGGCCGAGATGCACCGGTCGGCGCGCAGCACGTCGTACATGTACAGCTCGCGGATACGCTTTTGCGATTCCTGCTGGAAGGCGTCCGCCGTGGGGGCGTAGTCGGTGTATTTGTAGCCGAACAGCTCATCGGAGATCTCGCCCGTCAGCAGCACGCGCACGTCGGTCTGCTCGTGGATGGCCTTGCACAAAAGGTACATGCCCATGCTGGCGCGGATGGTGGTGATGTCCCAAGTGCCCAAAAGGCGGATCACTTCCTCCAGGCTGCGGAGCACGATGTCGCGGTTGATGATGATCTCGTGGTGCTCGCTGCCCAGATAGTCCGCCGTCTGACGGGCATATTTCAGGTCGATGGCGTCTGTGTCCATGCCGATGGCAAAGGTGCGGATGGGCTTGCCCAGCTTTTTGGCCGCAATGGCGCACACCAGCGAGGAATCCAGCCCGCCGGAGAGCAGGAAACCTACAGGCGCATCCGCGTCCAGGCGCTTGTCTACGCCGGCGATCAGCTTTTCGCGGATGTTGCGCAGAATGTCGTCCATGCCGTCCGCGTGGGGCGCGGGCACGTCGGCAATGTCCTCATAGCGCACAAAGCGGCCGTCGCAGTAATAGCTGCCGATGGGGAAGGGACGGATATCGTCGCACCAGCCCACGAGGTTTTGCATCTCGGACGCAAAGGCGATGTGATGGCTGGACTTGGAATAGCCGTAAAACAGCGGCCGGATGCCGATGGGGTCGCGCGCCGCGATGAGCTGATCCTTGCGGGAATCATAGAGGATCATCGCAAATTCGGCGTCCAGGTGGCGGAACATATCCAACCCATACTCGTAGTACAGCGGCAGGATGATCTCGCAGTCGCAGCCGGAGTGGAACCGGTAGCCCCGCCGTTTGAGGATCTCCTTTTCAAAGCGGAAGCCGTACAGCTCACCGTTACACACCACGCAGTCCGCACCGCGGTAAAACGGCTGCATACCGTCCGGCGTGAGGCCCATGATCGCCAGGCGGCCAAAGCCCATCAGGCCAAAGGCCCCTTCCACCACCCGCTGATCGTCCGGCCCGCGGCTGACGGTGCGCATCAAATAGGATTTGAATTTTTCGGCACTGAGATCGTGTCCGGTGTAACCCATAACACAACACATATTTCTTACCCCTCTTTGTAGCAGCGCTCCGGCCGGGCCCGGCGTGGGGGCACGCCGGCGAAGCCGAAGCCTATGCGAAAAATGGCGGACAAACAAAATACGGCAGGCGTTCATCCTCTGCGAAATTAGGACGAATGCTGCCGTATCCGTGGTGCCACCTAAATTACCGGCACTTTCCCGATGCCGGTCACTCTTCCCGCGCTCTCCTCATTGAAAGCACTGCCGCGCTAACGTGCGGCAAACGTCTCCCCTACTGCCGCCCAGGCGGGTTCGGTTTGCTGCTCGCGGGTGTTCGTTCGGGCCCGGCTCCTTGCGCGGCTTGCACCTGCCCGCGCTCTCTGTAAAGGAACGGTTGGACCATACTTTTCCCGGTCAAAGCATTTAACGACAAAATTGTATCACGGCTTGGAGGCCGTGTCAACCTCTGCGGTGAGATTTTGCTCCACATTTTGTTGCGCGCACCGCCCGCACAGCCCATACAGTACGCTACCCTCGCATTGCAGCGTGAAGCTGTGCTGGTCGGCCAGGTGCCGGCGCACCTCGTCCATAAAACCGCAGTCCAGATGAAAAATGCGCCCGCACTGCACGCACTTGAGGTGCAGGTGTTCGCGGCAGTGCTGCCCCTCGTCCACATACTGGAACACGGCGCGCTCACCCTTGTCTGCGACGTATTTCATAATGCGCTGCTCGCCGGCCAGCCGGTCCAGATAGCGGTAGACGGTGGTGGGATTAGGGCTGGCGCCCTGCGATTCCAGATGCTCTAAAATATTGGAGGCGCTTACGGCGTGCTGCCGGTTCGTGATGAGGTAATCCAGGATCAGCTGCCGCGTTTTGGTGTTGTAGCCGTCGCTGCGCGCCATGGGAACACTTCCTTTTCCAATCGTTGCAGCCCGCCGGGGCGGGCTATGCTTAAAGTATACGTCTTTGCGGCCAAAAGTGCAAGCGCAGCCTAGCAAAACGCAAAAAAAAAGCCGGAGCTTTTTGCACAAAATCAGCGGCTTGAACAAAGATACCGCAAGGAGCTTGTAAAAACAAATTTCTTATGAAATAATAAACAGAAGGGCAAGGATAAATGAAAATATGCTTATCGGGATAAAACAGCAAACCGAAAAA
>CAZYAX010000271.1:0-2863 GCA_964646195.1 uncultured Faecalibacterium sp.
CTGGAAAAGGCCGTAAAGGTCAGTAAGAGCGAAAAATTCCCGCTCTGCGCACCCCGATAAAAGGAGGCAATACTATGATCGAGCTTTTGCAGAAACTTTGTTTGCGGCACCGCCTGAAATGGCTGCTGCACAGGCTGCGCCGGCCCAACGCGGCGCACTACATAGCGGGCGGGCCCAGTCTGCCGCCGCCGCTGACGCCCCAGCAGGAAAAGGACATGCTCGCCCGCATGGAGGCGGGGGACGTGGAGGCAAAAAACGACCTCATCACTCATAACCTGCGCCTGGTGGTGTATCTGGCAAAAAAGTTCGAGTCCAGCGGCGTGCCCACAGAGGACATCATCTCCATCGGGACGATCGGGCTGATCAAAGCGGTGAATACCTTTACGCCCTCCAAGAACATCAAGCTGGCCACCTATGCCAGCCGGTGCATCGGGAACGAGATCCTGATGTATCTGCGCAAGACCTCCAACCGCCGCCAGGAGGCCAGCATCGACGAGCCGCTGAACGTGGACGGCGACGGCAACGAACTGCTGCTCTCGGATGTCCTGGGCAGCGAGGAGGACGTGGTGGGCCAGCGCCTGGAGCAGGCCGCCGAGCGCACCATCCTGCGCGATTCGGTCAACCAGCTCAGCCCGCGCGAAAAGCAGATCATGGAGCTGCGCTTCGGCCTGGTGGACGGCGTAGAGCGCACCCAAAAGGAGACGGCAGACGCCATCGGCATCTCCCAGAGCTACATTTCCCGGCTGGAAAAGCGGATCATCCGCGACCTGCGCCGAAAGCTGGAACAGGAGGCATAAAGCGGCTTCGGGTCCTCCCAACGGGACGGAAAGGGTCAATTTGTGGGAAAACAGGCCGTGAAAGGAGAGATTTGGCAGCACGGCCCCGGTATGGAACATCCGGCTGGCGGCCATACTCCGGATATCTTAACAAAGATCCGGGGTGTAAAGGATGTACAACAAAGTCGAGCTTTGCGGGGTCAACACCGCAAAGCTGCCGATCCTGTCGGAAGAAGAAAAACGCAGCCTGCTCCAGCGCATCCACAACGGCGACCGCGCGGCCCGCGAGCGCATGATCGAGGGCAATCTGCGCCTGGTGCTGAGCGTTGTGCAAAAATTTTCCCAGCGCGGCGAGTGCATGGACGACCTGTTCCAGGTGGGGTGCATCGGACTGATCAAGGCGGTGGACAATTTTGACCCGGCGCAGGAGGTGCGCTTTTCCACCTACGGCGTGCCGATGATCGTGGGCGAGATCCGGCGCTTTCTGCGGGATAACAACGCCGTGCGCGTGAGCCGCTCTATGCGAGACACCGCGTACCGCGCCATGCAGGCGCGGGAGCAGCTGGAAAAGCAATACGGCCGTGAGCCGACCATGGAGGAAATCAGCCGCGCGGTGGATCTGCCGCGCCAGACCGTGACCGCCGCGCTGGAATCGGTGGCGGAGCCGGTGAGTCTGGAGGAGCCGATGTACAGCGACGGCGGCGACGCCGTATATGTGCTGGATCAGGTGAGCGACACCGACGGGGAGGACAGCTGGATCAGCGGCCTGCAGTTCCGCGATACGGTCAAGGCGCTGTCCCCACGGGAAAAAAAGATCATGGAGCTGCGCTACCTTATGGGCAAGACCCAGATGGAGGTGGCGCAGGAGATCGGCATCAGCCAGGCGCAGGTGAGCCGGCTGGAAAAATGCGCGCTCAAACAATTTAAGGGCCAGCCGGAAGGCTGACCCTTATTTGCTGCCCGGTGCGCTACCGGCGGCTGTATTTTTCCCGCGTGGCCGCGCCGCCGCGCAGGTGGCGCTCCGCCTTATTGCGTGCCAGCACGGCCCTCACCTGCGTGAACAGGGCCGGGCTCTGGTACCACAGGCGTGTGGATACGTCCTTGTGGACGGTGGATTTGCTCAGCCCGAAGGCCGCCGCCGTAGCGCGCACGGTCGCGCCGTGCTCTGCAATGTATTCTCCAAGCAGGACTGCCCGCTCATCCGGATCACCTTTCATGCCGATTCCTCCCACAAACCTTTCTAAAAGGTATGTCCGAAGGGGAGGAAATATGACAGAAAGAAAATGCAGGGGAGAGCGGCGGCGGGAAGGAGCGTTGCCTGGGGGATTGGTTTTGGAAACAGAGAATGACGGCCTGCTTCGGCTCACGTCAAAGCGTATACAGGTCCTTTTCAAAGTCCTTGACGTAATAGCGGAGGTTGGTGCGTCCTTTTCGGACGACCGTGTGGCCTTCCGCCTCCAGCTTTTGCTTTTGGGCCTCCACGCCGCCGGGGTACTTGGGGTTCAGCTCGCCTTTTGCCTTGAGCGTGCGCCAGTAGGGCGTTTTGTCTTCCGTGCGCTGGTGGCTGGCCCACGCGGCGATGGAGACAAAGAGGCCCGCAGTGATGGGCTCGGTGAAATCCGCGCCGTTCTCGCAGGCAAAATAGGCCCGTATCTCGCCCACAGTGATCACCTTGCCGAAGGGCACACGCCGCATCACGGCGTCGTAATCCAGCGGCGGCGCAAAGTACATCCGTTCGCCGCCGTACTTTTTGATCGTGCCGGGGTCAGTGACGGTCACGGTTTTGGGCATGTCTTTGGGGTCGTGGAGCATCGCGTTAAAATCCTTTTTCTCTTCGTTTGCCATTTTCAGCACCTCCGCCCCCAGCATAGCAAAGTCCAGGTCTTTATGCAATGAGACAGTTTGAATTTTTTGTATGTCCTTTGCGCATTTTTTGCCGGTTTTGCATTTTTTGCTGGACAAAGAGCCCGGAACGTGCTATACTAACTTCTGCAAATGCGGGTATAGTACATCGGCTAGTATAACAGCCTTCCAAGCTGTGGAGGTCGGTTCGATTCCGATTACCCGCTCCAAAGCGGTTCGGGGAC
>CAZYAX010000272.1:0-2852 GCA_964646195.1 uncultured Faecalibacterium sp.
GCACCGCGTTCCCCCAGGGGATCGCCGGTGCGGGCTCTCATTTTTTATTCAGGTTCTATCCGGGCCAAGGCCCGCCGTGTTACTGCATCCTGCGCAGGACTTCCTCCACCTGCGCACGCTCCGGCATGGAGCGCAGCGCGCCCTTTTTGGTGGTGACCAGATAGGCGGCCGCGTTGGCAAACCGCAGCATCCGGTCCAGATCGGCCTGGGTGAGGCCGTCCAGGCCGTTTTCCAGCACGAAGTTCAGCATACCGGCGCAGAAGGTGTCGCCCGCGCCGGTGGTCTCGATTACGCCGCCCAGCGTGCAGCCGGGCTGGAACGCGCGCAGGTTCTGGTAGTAGGCATAGCTGCCCTGCGCGCCCGCCGTGACGCAGATCAGCCGGAGGTTGGCAAAGTTCTGCCGCAGCCAGGCCGCGCCGGCGTCAAAGTCCTCGCAGCCGGTCAGCCACTGGATCTCGTTGTCCGAGATCTTGAGCAGCTGGCAGTGCGCCAGCCCGTACAGGATCTGCTCCCGGGCGGCGTCCAGCGTCTCCCACAGCGGCTCGCGCAGGTTGGGGTCGAAGGAGATCAGCTTGCCGCAGCGCTCCGCCACCTTGATGGCCCGCTTGGTCGCAGTACGGCAGGGCTCGTCCGTCATGGAGAGCGAACCGAAGTGGAAAATGCGGCAGCCCTCGATCAGGCTCTCGTCCACCTCGTCCATGCGCAGGTTCATATCCGCGCCGGGCTTGCGGTAAAAGCTGAAGTCCCGGTCGCCGCCGGCCAGCGTCTGCACCACGGCCAGCGTCGTATGTACCTCCGGGTCATAGCGCAGGCCCTGTGTATCGATGCCTACGCTTTGCACGGCCTGCTCCAGCTGCTGGCCGAAACCGTCCATGCCCACCTTGCCGATAAAGGCGCAGCTTCTGCCCAGCTTGCGCAGCATGGCCAGCACGTTGCAGGGCGCGCCGCCGGGGTTAGCCTCAAACAGCGGGTTGCCCTGGCCGCTGAGGCCGTTCTGGGTAAAGTCGATGAGCAGCTCGCCCAGCGCGACGGCGTCAAAGCATTTCCGATTCATTTCGTTTCCTCCTCATCAAAAAGCAGGCTGTACTTTTCCACATCCAGCAGCGCAGCGCCGTCCGCCACCTCAAAGCTGATGGCGTTGGCCTGCACCGGCGTATAGATGATAAAGGTTGCCGCCTGTTCGCCGTCGTTCACAAACACCTCCAGACTGTTGCGGTCCATCACCACACGCAGCTTGATCCTGCCGTCCTGCGGGCGGACGGGCAAATCGCGCACGTTGACGATATCGTACGGGAAGCCGCTGCGCGTGCGGTCCACGCGCAGGGTGCTGTTCTCGACCTTGTAGCGCACGGTGGTCTCGTGCTCGCCGTCCTTGGCGAGGTGAAGCTTGAAATAGCGGTAGGACGCACGGCCCCCTATCGGGCGGACGGTGACCGTCATATCCACCAGCCGGCCGGACACACCGTGCAGGCTGGTCTCGCCGCTGGCCAGAATATCCACATAGCTCACGCGGCGGCCGTGGTAGTTTGCCAGCTCCTGCACCGGGTTCTGCACCAGGCGGCCGTCCCGCAGCGCCAGCTCACGCGGCAGGGTCATCTGCCCGAAATAGCGCGCACCCTGCGGCTTGCAGTTGGAGGTGGTCCAGTTCTGCATCCAGGCGATCATGACGCGGCGGCCATCGTAGCTTTGCAGCGTCTGCGGCGCGTAGAAATCGGTGCCGTAGTCGATGGCCTGCACCCGCTCGCGCTCAAAGCGGCGGGCCGCCTTGTCGTAGCGGCCGATGAGGCCCAGCACGCCGTAGCCTGCGTGGAACTCCAGCCCAATGGCGGTCATCTCCTGGGGGCTGGTCAGCAGCACCTGCTTGCCGTCCAAGGGGAAGAAGTCGGGGCATTCCCACATGCGGCCATATTCGTTGCGGCAGACGTCCAGCGTGGCGGAGTAAGCCCATTGCAGGCCGTTTTTGCTTTCAAACAGCAGGATCGCACCGCTGCCGTCCGGCGTGCGGTTGCCCACAGCCATAAAATAGGTGCCGTCCTCATCCTGCCAGACCTTGGGGTCGCGGAAGTCCAGCTCGCTGCCGCCGGCGGGCAGGTCGCTGCCGTCCAGCACCGGGTTGCCGGGGTATTTTTCGTAATTCACGCCGTCGCCAAAGGCTACGCACTGCTGCTGGAACTCCTCGATGGAGCCGTCCGCGCGGCGCATCCGGTACACGCCGGTGTACACCAGCATCTGGCGGCCATCCTCCAGCTCCAGCGCGCTGCCGGAAAAGCAGCCGTCCCGGTCCGCCTCGGTGTCCGGGGCCATGGCAATAGGCAGGCGCTCCCACCGGATAAAATCCCTGGTCTTTACATGGCCCCAGTGCATCGGCCCCCAGCTGGACGTATAGGGGTGGTATTGGAAGAACAGATGGTACTCGCCCTTGTAGCAGGAAAAGCCGTTTGGGTCGTTGATCCAGCCAATCCCCCCCGTTACATGGAAAGCCGGGCGCTCCTCCTCGGGGATATAGCACATATACTGCGCTTCAAAGTCGCGCGCTTTTTGCAGTTTTTCGCTTATCATGGGTCGTTGCTCCCTGTCGGTCATTTTAGAAGTTGCATCCACAGGCCCCAGACGGTGCTGCGCGCCCGCGAATACAGCTTTTTAGTGGGAAACACGCTCACATTTTCTCTCCCGGACGCCCCTGCCCCGCCGTACATCGGGGCAGGGGCTCGTGAAAGGAAGGAGAAAAGGTAGCAGGCAAAGAAATGGGGCAGGCGACGCTCTGTGCGCGCCTTAGGGAACCCAAATGAGGGTTCTCAGGGAAGCTCTGAATAAATCTGGTATGCAGATTGCCGAGCGAGCCGTGCCGATGA
>CAZYAX010000273.1:0-2849 GCA_964646195.1 uncultured Faecalibacterium sp.
CTCTGGCCCGCAGAAAAGCCCTTGAAACTCTGGCGGCTGTACGTCGGGATAGACTTCGGCGGCAACGGCTCAAAGCACGCCATGGTGGCCGTGGCCGTCCTGCCGGGGTATTCCGGCGTGGTGGGGCTGGCAAGCCGCCGCATCGACCCGCGGGGCAGCGACGCGGACAGGCTGGCCCTGGATTTTCTGGACTTTGCGCAGGCCGTCTTTTCGTCCTGGGGCGAGATCCACGCGGTATTTGCGGACAGCGCCGAACAGGTGCTGATCCAGCATCTGCGCAACGCATCCCGGCGGTCTCCTCTGCCCTGGCTGGCAGACCGCATCCACAACAGCAAGAAGATAGAAATCAATGACCGCATCCGCCTGACGTCCATCCTGATGGGCGGCGGGCGCTTTTGGTATCTGCCCACGGCCGGAACGCTGCGGGACGCCCTGGCCACTGCACTTTGGAGCGACAAAAAGCCCGGCAAGGATGAGCGGCTGGACGACGGCACAACGGACATCGACACCCTGGACGCATTTGAATACACGATCGAACGAGACTTTCAAGCATATTTGAGGCTGCCATGAATATTACACGATTTATTGAATATCTGAACAAAGAGCGCGGCCTGCACCTGGACGCCGCCTATTATTCCTACATCGACACCTGGAAGCAATGGTGGAAGGGACATGTTCCGGCCGTGCATGATCTCCAGGAATGCACCTCGGACGGGATTGTACGAAAGCGCCAGCTGGCGAGCCTGCGAATGCCAAAACAAGCCTGCGAGGACTGGGCCAGCCTGCTGCTCAACGACAAAACCACGGCCACGCTGGCGGACGCCGCAAGCGCGGAATGGCTGCTGGGCAATGACGATCAGACCGGCGGCCAGCTGCGGCAGCTGGAATTCTGGCCCAACGCCAACCGGCTGGTAGAGCTGGCATTCCGCAGCGGCACGGGCGCGTTTGTGCTTTCCGTGGACGGTCTGGCCGTTGTAGATGGCACCGTGCAGCGCAGCCCGGGCGCAAAGCTGTACCTGGACTATGACCCCGCCGAGTGCATCCTGCCCATTACGGTGCAGCACGGTGTGATCACCGAGGTTGCCTTTGCCAGCGAGGTGACGGCAGGCGGGCAAAGCTGTATTTACCTGCAAACGCACCGCCTGGTGGCGAAGCCCGGCGGCGGGAAACAGTACCGCATTACAAACGACTATTTCACCAGCACAGACAGCGACAGCGAGTGCGCCAGCTACCGGGAGGCACCGCTGCCGGAGGGCGTTGTAAAGACGTTCTGCACCGGCAGCGACGTGCCGCTGTTTGCGGTCTTTTCTCCGGCCGGCGTGAAGAACCTGCCCGGCGGCCCCGGGCTGGGGATGGCCGTATTCAGCGAGGCGATGGACGCTGCGGCTCATGTAGACCTGGCCTTCGACAACTACCGCCAGGACATCTACCTGGGCGGCAAAAAGGTATTTTACAACAAGCGCCTGATCCGCTCCTGGGTAGACCGGGACGGCAAAGAGCACTTTGCCACACCGGACGCTCTGCGCCGTCAGCAGTTTTACCAGCTGCCGGAAGAGGACCCGGACGCCGCTGCCGACTGGCACGAATACAATCCGGATCTGCGCGTGGAAGCCAACAGCCGGGCCGTCCAGGACGCGCTGAATTATTTCAGTTTCAAGTGCGGGCTGGGCTGCCACCACTGGCGTTTCACCGGTGACGGCGCGGTGAAAACCGCCACCGAATACAACGGCGACCGGCAGGACATGGTGCAGCACGCGAACCGGCACCAGATTCCCATCGAGGCGGCGCTGATCCGCATTTTCCGGGCCATGCTCTGGGCCGGGCGGGACATTCTGGGCGAACCCGTGGACCCTGACACCGAGATCACGATCAACTTTGACGATAGCTACATCACCGACACCGACACCCGCCGCGCGCAGGATAAGCAGGATGTACTGGACGGCATTCTGCCAAAATACCGCTACCTCATGGAATGGCGGGGCCTGAGCGAGGAGGACGCCCGGCGCATGGTGCAGGAGGTGCAGGAAGAATCCCGCAGCGATGAGCCACTGACGTTCCGCCCCACGGGTGACGCCTGATGCTGGCTCCGGACTATCTGGAAACCCTGCCGGACGCGCTGGTGAAACTCTGGCGGCAGGCGGAGGATGATATCCTGCGGGACGTAGCCCGGCGCATCGGCAAGATGGGCGAAGTCACGGAGACCGCCGCATGGCAGCTCTGGCGCTTTGAAGAGACACAGGCATTGCACCAGGACGTGGCGCGCATTCTGGCAAAGTACAGCGGCAAGAGCGACGCGGAGATCCGCCGCCTGCTGGAACAGGCCGGGGCGGACACGCTGGCCGCGGACGATGCGCTGTATCACGCGATGGGCTTTTCACCGGCGGATATCAACTCAAGTCCCGCACTGTTGAACCTGCTGAATGCCGGATACCGCCAGACCCGCGGCACCTGGGACAACCTGACCGGCACCACGGCAAACACGGTCACGCGCCAATTTGAGGGCACGCTGGATCGTGCCTGGCTCCAGGTAAGCACCGGAGCATTCAGCTATGACACGGCCATAAAACGGGCCGTGGACGCCCTTGCACAGCGCATGGACGGAGTGACATATCCCACCGGCCACCATGACACGCTGGAGGTGGCGGTGCGGCGCGCGGTATTGACCGGCGTCAACCAGACCTGCGGCAAGCTCCAGATCGCCCGGATGGACGAAATGGAATGCGAGTTTGTGGAGGTGACGGCCCACGCTGGCGCGCGGCCTTCGCACGCGGCATGGCAGGGCAAGGTCTACCATCGGGGCGGGGCGGTCACTTACAAGGGCAAGTATTACCCGGATTTTGAAAGCTCCA
>CAZYAX010000274.1:0-2843 GCA_964646195.1 uncultured Faecalibacterium sp.
TTGCTCTGTTGGCTGGCTTTGTTCTGCGGCAGTTTTCCACAAAGAAAGAGCATCTCTGTGGAAGACTTTGCCTTTTACGCAAAGCATATCACAGAAATGCTCTTATTTCCAGAGAAATCGTTCGCCGCATTTCGCCCAAAAAGAAGCGTTTTATCCCTATTTAAGCGGCGCCTTTGCAATTTTTCCGCCGTTCCTGGGGTATGCTGTCGGAGTGTGCGAAATCTTTTTGCATAAAATCAGGGTCCGCATATCTCCACCCGGCAGCTGCATCGTGCGAGTCTCGCTGTATTCACCACCCAACTTCCGGATTGCTCCGCGCGCCGCCGCCAGCTCCTGTTCTCCCGAAGAGCCCTTCATCGCCAGAAAGCAGCCCCCCACCTTTACTAAGGGCAGGCAATATTCCGCCAGCGCCGGCAAAGCTGCCACTGCACGGGCCGAGGCGAGATCAAACTGCTCGCGCCATGCCTTGCGGGCCGCCTCCTCTGCACGCTCTTTGGCAAATTCCACTCCGGTCAGACCCAGCATCTCACAGGCGTATTTCAAAAACTCCACTCTCTTACCGGTGGGCTCCATCAGCGTGAGGGCCAGATCCGGCTTATAAATTTTGGTCACAATACCGGGGAAGCCTGCCCCCGCTCCCACGTCAACCATGCGCCCCGTTACTTCCGGCTGGCAGGCAAACAGAAGGCTATCCAGAAAATGCTTATCTTCGATTCCTTCCGGATCGGTGATGGCAGTGAGGTTCACCTTTTGGTTGTAGTCCACCAGCAGCTGTGCATAGCGGTCCAGCTGATCCAGCTGCTCACCGGTGAGCTGGATGTTCCACATGGAACATTTTGCTTCCATTCTATCCTTATTGATCATGGAATCTTTCCTCCTGTTCCCTTTGCCGCTGCCAGGCAGCCAGCGCAATACTCAACTGGGCAATGTCGGACGGAGACACCCCCGGGATTCGCCCGGCCTGCCCCAGACTGCGCGGGCGGATACGGTCCAGCTTTTCCCGCGCCTCCAGCGTAAGGCCGGTCAACCCGTCGTATGGAAACGCATCCGGGATGGTCATCTTTTCATGGCGGGCCATATCCCGGATCATCCGGTCTTGCCGGGCAATGTAGCCCGCATATTTGATTTCCGTCTCGATCCTCTCCGCCAAAAGTGGGGTAATCCCCTCTCCCCAGCCGATTATACCGGCCAAAAGGGAATAGCTGATCTCCGGCCGGCGAAGCAGCTCGTCTGCAAGGCCGCCCTGCTCTGCGGGCACAAGACTCACAGCCTGCATTGCTTCACGCAGGGCCGCCGTTTTTACATGTGCCGTGTGGAGCCGCTGCCGCTCCCGCTGCAAAAGAGCCTGCGTTGCCTCATACCGTGCCCAGCGCTCATCCTGCACCAGGCCATATTCCCGCCCGATGGGGGTCAGGCGCTGATCGGCGTTATCCTGCCGCAGGGTCAGCCGGTACTCGCTGCGGCTGGTCATCATGCGGTAGGGATCCATCACGCCCTTTGTGACCAAATCATCCACCAGTGTGCCCAGATAGCTTGTGTGCCGCGGCAAAATCAGCTGCGGCTTGCCCAAAGCCTGCCGCGCGGCGTTCAGCCCGGCCAGCAGGCCCTGCGCGGCGGCCTCCTCATAGCCGGATGTCCCGTTGAACTGGCCTGCGCCGTACAGCCCATGCACGACCTTGCTTTCCAGCGTGGGCTCCATGCTGGTCGGGTCCACGCAATCGTATTCGATGGCGTAGGCCGGGCGCATGATCTCCAGCTTTTCAAAGCCCTTGATGCTGCGGTAAAAGGCGATCTGTACATCCTCCGGCAGGCTGCTGGAAGCACCCTGCAAATACATCTCCTCGGTATCCTCGCCGCAGGGCTCTACAAAAATGGGGTGGCGATCCTTGCCCGCAAACCGCACGATCTTATCCTCGATGGAGGGGCAGTATCGGGGCCCCACCCCTTCGATCATGCCGCCGTACAACGGGCTTCGGTGGATATTCTCCAAAATGATTCGATGCGTTTCCGGATTTGTATAGGCAATGTGGCACTTCACACGGTTATGCATCGGCGTATCGGTCAAAAAGCTGAAGGGCTGCAGCTCTGCGTCCGGGTCACCGGGCTGGCACTCCAACTGAGAAAAATCAATGCTGCGGCGATGGACGCGGGCCGGCGTCCCTGTTTTAAAGCGGCGCAGAGGTAAGCCGGCCGCCTTCAGGCTGTCTGCCAGCGCATTGGAGGCGTGCATCCCGTCGGGGCCGGAAGAATACCATGCATCCCCCACGAAAATTTTTCCGCCCAGGTTGGTACCGGTGGCAATCACCACACATTTCGCGCTGTACTCGCCGTGCAGCTGGGTCACGACGCCCTTGACCCTGCCCTGCTCCACCTCGATGGCGGTGATCTCGGCCTGATGGATCGAGAGGCCGGGCGTGGCCTCCAACAGATGTTTCATATACATATGATAACGCTTGCGGTCGGTCTGCACCCGCAGCGCATGGACGGCCGGGCCCTTGCCGCGATTGAGCATCCGGCTTTGCAGGTAGGTAGCGTCCGCCGCAAGGCCCATCACGCCGCCCAGTGCGTCCACCTCCCGCACCAGCGTTCCCTTTGCGGTGCCGCCGATGCTGGGATTACATGGCATATTGCCGATGGAGTCGAGGCTCATCGTAAAGATCGCTGTCCTTGCCCCCAAAACGGCGGCAGCATGGGCCGCCTCAATCCCGGCATGGCCTGCGCCCACCACAATTACGTCATACTCTCCCAGATGGTTCATATCCTTTTCCTTCCCGCCCTTTTCCGTCCTTCTTCCGGCTTTTTCCAGCCTTTTTGAAAAAAGGCTTCGGCCAAAAACTTTTTAT
>CAZYAX010000275.1:0-2818 GCA_964646195.1 uncultured Faecalibacterium sp.
AGTCGCCGGCGGTCACAATGCCCTGCTCCGGCAGCAGCGCGTGCTCAATGCCCATCTGCCCGACGTCAAAGAAGTTGAGCACGTCGTATTTGTTGGCAAATTCGCGGCATTGCTTGGACTGGGTGGCGCTTTTGATGTCCTTGTTGGGCACAAAGTGATCCAGCACGATGGCGACGCGCTCTTTGTCGTAGATGGAGCTAAAGCCCGCCTTCTCAAATTCGTTGATGGCCACCGGCGTGGTGATGTCGTTGCCGAGCACGAGGTCCAGCTTGGCGTTGATCAGCTGCCCCGCCTTGACCTCCTCGAGGCCCGCATGCGCGGCCAGGATCTTCTGCGTAAGGGTCATTCCCATGGTGTTCTCTCCTTTTATTATCAGTGAGGGGTGTCGATTTTTATCGCTTTCTTGAAAGAAAGCGATGCAAAGAATTGTTACCGGACAGCGCGGGACGCGCTGCCGGCCAAAAGGTTTTTTCGCTGAGGCAACAGATTCGACCGCCGCCAACGGCGGAAACAGGGAGGATTTGTTGGGGCAGCGCTCTGATTTTTGCGAGGCCACTGGGGGCCGAAGCATAAAATCAGCGAAGCGCAACCCGTGGCGCGCTGGCGCGCTCCTTATTAAAAGGCAAAAGGCATTAAAAGGCCGGAAAACTCTCGTAAATTACCGGTTGTTGATCGCCGACACCAGCGCGTGGATACCGGCCACAATGATATCGGTATCCGTCCCGGCGCCCCAGGTGGTAGTCCCGTCGCCCCAGGTCAGGCCGACGTAAGACGCCGCGCGGGAGGTGGAGCCTTCGTCCAGGCTGTGCTCGGAGTAGTTCTCCAGATGGAAGTCCTTGCCGGTGGCGCTCTGGATCGCGTTGGCCACCGCGTCCAGGCGTCCGTTGCCGATGGCCGTTACCACCTTGACGCTGCCGTTCAGGTCCAGCGTGACTGTGGCCGTAATGCCGTTCTTCTGCGCAAAATGCGCCTCCACCACCGAGAGCGGCTTGCGCTTGTTGAGGTATTCCTGCTCGAAGATACGGTAGACCTCGGCGGCGCTCAGCTCTTTGTGCGTGTGGTCGGATATCGCCTTGACCTTGTAGCCCAGAGCCTCGCGCATCTTGGGCGGCAGGTTGTAGCCGTAGTTCTGCTCCAGCACAAAGCCGATGCCTCCCTTGCCGCTCTGGCTGTTGATGCGGATCACGTCCGCGTCGTAGGTGCGGCCGATGTCGTGCGGGTCAATGGGGATATACGGGCAGGTCCAGCGGTGCTCGCCGGTCTCCTTGCGGTAGTTCATGCCCTTGGCAATAGCGTCCTGATGGCTGCCCGAGAAGGCCGCAAACACCAGCTGGCCCGCATAGGGCGTGCGCTCGTAGATGTGCATCCGGGTCACCCGCTCGTAGACCTCGCAGATGGCGGGCATGTCGGAGAAATCCAGCTTGGGGTCCACGCCGTGGCTGTACATGTTCAGGGCCAGGGTTACGGCGTCCACGTTGCCGGTGCGCTCACCGTTGCCAAACAGGCAACACTCGATGCGCTGCGCGCCCGCCAGCACGGCCAGCTCCGCGCAGGCCACGCCGGTGCCACGGTCGTTGTGCGGGTGGGACGAGAGGATCACGCTGTCGCGGTACTTGAGGTGCTTGCTGCAATACTCGATCTGGCTGGCGTAGACGTGGGGCATACTCATCTCCACCGTCACCGGCAGGTTGATGATCATGGGCCGGTCCGGCGTGGGCTGCATGATGTCCAGCACCGCGTTGCACACCTCCACCGCATACTCCGGCTCGGTGCCCGTAAAGCTCTCGGGACTGTACTCAAACAGAAAATTGCCCTCGTACTCCTCGCTCAGCTGCTTGACCAGCCGCGCGCCGTCGGTGGCGATCTTTTTGATCTCCTCCTTCGACTTGTGGAACACCTGCTCGCGCTGCGCCACGGACGTGGAATTGTAAAAATGGATCACCGCGCGGGGCGCGCCCTTCACGGCCTCGAAGGTTTTGCGGATGATGTGGTCGCGGCATTGGGTCAGCACCTGCACGGTCACGTCGGCGGGGATCATGTCCTGCTCGATCAGTGTGCGCAAAAACTCGTACTCGGTGTCGCTCGCGGCGGGGAAGCCCACCTCGATCTCCTTGAACCCCACCTGCACCAGCATCTTGAAAAATTCCAGCTTTTCCTCCAGGCTCATGGGCACGATCAGGGCCTGGTTGCCGTCGCGCAGGTCTACACTGCACCAGATGGGTGCGGCTTCGATGTGATCCTTCTTCACCCAGCTGTCATAGCCGGCGGGAGCCGGGTAATAGCCCGGCGCGTACTTGGTTGCGTCCATCATAACTGTCTTTTCCTCCTAAACAGGGTGTGCGGGGCAGCGCCCCGTACCAAAAAATGCGGACAAAAAGGCTCTCGTCTTTCAAGGCGAAAACCTTGAGAGACGAGAGCCTGTAAAGCATATTACAGGGCACCCGCGGTACCACTCTCCTTGCCGCACAAAGTGCGGCCGCTTTGCACGATCGGCCTTGCAACGGGCGAATCGCTGCCCTCCGCTAACGGTGGGCCTCCGTCAAGGCCTAATAAGGTGCGCACCCGTTCAACCTTGCTGCTCAAGGGCCAGTAGGCGATAACTCCCGCGCTGCCTTGCACCAAACCGGCAGCTCTCTGCAAGCGGAACGGAACCGTTTTTTCCCCATCAACGCATTTGTGTTTATAAAACTAAACTGAGGTTATTGTAGCATAGCAGCGGGGAGAAGTCAAGGACTTTTTTTATCCAAGGGCACAGGCAAATAAAAATCATTGGCTTTTCGCTGGAAATCTGTCGGTCTTTGTGGTATAGTGAAAAATG
>CAZYAX010000276.1:0-2786 GCA_964646195.1 uncultured Faecalibacterium sp.
GGAAGCGGTTTCCTGCATATGCTTTTGCAAGGTGACAGATAAAACGGATCGATCTCCGATTTTGTCTGGGACGCCTGACATGCTGCCAAGTGGAACGGATACAAAGAATACAAGGCCCGCCCTGCTGCCCAGGGCGGGCCTTGCCGTTGGAAGCGGAGAGAGCTTTACAGCTCCGCCTTTTCAAAAATGCGGCAGCTGAGGCGGTACATGCCGTAATCGACGGCCAGCGCGGCAAGCGGTGACGCGCAGAGCAGGCCGATCACGAGCTGGCCGGTGAACACGATGCCCAGCAGGCGGAGCAGCTGATAAAGGCCGAACAGCGCCAGCGTGGGGAGGAGGAACGCGGCGATGAGCAGGATGCGGGCCTGCTCAGTGCCAAAACGGAACACCAGCGGAATGGAGATGCCGCCCATCACCTGTGCGGCGGAAAAGCCTCCCAACGCAGTGGCCAGCAGGGCGAGCAGCCCTTCGGCGCTGAGGTCCAGCCGGCGGAACACCAGGCTGCTGGCCAGCGTGAGCACGAGCCCGGCCGCGATGCCGGCCAGCGTGAAGATGGTCAGGGAGGCGAACTTGCTGGCGACGAGGTCTTTTCGGGAGAGGGGCATCACCAGGGCATAGCGCGTCCACTGGCAGGCGCTGTCGATGGTGAAGGTGGTGACGGTCATCATACTGCACAGCACGCAGCAGCAGACGAGAAGGGCGTAATCATTGGAAAACGAGCTGTAGATCACGGCGAGGAAAACCAGCGTCAGCCACATCGTTTTGAGGTGGTGGCTGATGGTGTACAGGTCTTTCAGGATCAGGCTTTTCATAAAGTGTGTTCCCCCTTTACATAGAGCAGAAGGATGTCGTCGATGGTGGCGTCGTCCACCACCACGTCCTTGTAGCGGCGGCGGGCGGCGTCCTTGTCGGGAACCAGCGCCTCCCACTGGTAGTCGCACTTGCGCCAGGCCAGCACCTCGGCTTTATCCAGCGCGTCGAAAGCGGCAGCTCCGCAGCGCACGATGCCGTACCGGTAGCGCAGCTCGTCTTTGGGCTTGCAGAACACCAGCTTCCCCTTGTGTAAAAAGGCGATGTAGTCCGCCACCTTTTCCAGGTCGGTGCTGATGTGGGAGGACATGAGGATGGCGTGCTCCTCGTCCTGCACAAAATCCAGAAAGACATCCAGAATGTCGTCCCGCATCACCGGGTCCAGGCCGCTGGTGGCCTCGTCCAAAATCAGCAGCCTGGGGTGGTGGGAGAGGGCCACCGCGATGTTCAGCTTGGCCTTCATGCCCTTGGAGAAGGTCTTGAGCTCCTTGCCCGCCGGCAGGGCGAACTGCTCCAGATAGCGCTGGTAGAGCGCCGCATCCCACTGGGCGTAGGCGGCCTTGGAGATGTTGCCGATCTGGGCGGGGGTGAGCATTTCGTAAAAGCTGGGGCTGTCGAACACGACGCCGATGTCCTCCTTGAGCTGCTTTGCGTCCTCGGTCAGCTCCTGGCCCCAAAAGGCGACGGAGCCGGCATCCCTTTGCAGCAGGCCCAGGATGGCGCGGATGGTGGTGCTTTTGCCTGCGCCGTTTTCGCCCACAAGGCCCAGAATCGCGCCCTTGGGCAGCGTGAACGAAACGTTGTCCAGCTTGAAATCGGGGTACTGCTTGGTCAGGTTGCGTACTTCCAAGATCGGGTCCATAGCGTTATTCCTCCCCCTGATAGAACATGGTGAGCAGCTCCACGAGCTTGGAAAGCGAGATGCCGCTGGCGCGCGCGATGTCGGCGGCCTGGGCCAGATGCTCCTCGGCCTGCCGCTGCTGCTCCTCCTGGTAAAAATCCCGGTTTTGCGCCGAGACAAAGCTGCCCCGGCCCACGGTTGTCTCGATAAAGCCGTCCCGCTGAAGGTCCTCGTAGGCCTTTTGCACCGTGATGACGCTCACATGGAGCGATTTGGCCAGCGCCCGCATGGACGGGATGGCGTCGCCGGTTTGCAGCTGGCCGCTCATGATCATGGCCTTGATCTGGGACGTGATCTGCTCATAGATCGGCTTGCTGGTGTTGCTGCTGATGATGATCTCCACATCGACCCTCCCTTTTGAACTTTAATGTACTTATTGTACAAGTACATTATAACACAACCAGTGCGGTTGTCAATAGGGATCTTTCGAAAAAACAGGGCCCATACAGGAAGGAGCACCGCACAGAGCGGCACAAAAAAATCCCCCAGACTCTCGTTTTGCGAAAGGGTGGGGGAGGACGGAGACAAAAATGCCAGGCCCGGCCGTCACAGCGTAAAATGGACCTCGCGGTTGGAGGGCCTGTACGCAGTGAGCCGTACGCCGGCCTTTTTAAACATGAACCGTGCCGCAACGCTGGAGTCGCTGTCATGGTATTTGTCGCTGTAATAGACGATCTCCTGGATGCCGCTCTGGATGATGGCTTTGGTGCACTCGTTGCAGGGGAACAGGGTCACATACACCCGCGCGCCCTTCAGATTGTTGTGGGCGCTGTTGAGGATGGCGTTCAGCTCCGCATGGCAGACATACATGTATTTCGTCTCCAGCGGCGCGCCCTCCCGCTCCCAGGGCATGGCGTCATCGTCGCAGCCGATGGGCATCCCGTTGTAGCCCAGAGAGAGGATCTTGTTTTCCGGGCTGACGATGCAGGCCCCGACCTGGCTGTTCGGGTCCTTGGAGCGCATGGCCGTGAGCAGCGCAATGCCCATAAAGTATTCGTCCCAGTTGATATAATCGCTGCGTTTCATCTGCGGTTCTCCCCTTTTCTGCACGGCAAAGCCGCGCTTTTCTTCTAAG
>CAZYAX010000277.1:0-2784 GCA_964646195.1 uncultured Faecalibacterium sp.
GGCACGGCTCGCCCGGCAATCTGCATACCAGATTTATTCAGAGCTTCCCTAAAAACGAAGAACCCCTGTTTTGGGAGGAAGCTTCTATGCCGAACATCATTGAAATAAACGATTTGTCCCTGCCGGAGCTTGACGTTTTTGCGCGGCTCACCGAGGCGCAGCTGCGCAACCGTCTTGAGCCGGAAAAGGGCATATTTATCGCGGAGAGCCCCAAGGTGATCCGGTGCGCGCTGGATGCCGGCTATACGCCGCTGGCGCTTTTGATGGAGCGCAAACACATCCAGGGCCAGGCCCGTCCCCTGCTGGCCCGCTGCGGCGATATCCCCGTGTACACGGGGAACCGTGAAGTGCTGGCCAGCCTCACGGGCTACCCGCTGACGCGCGGCGTGCTGTGCGCCATGCGCCGGCCTGCGCTGCCATGCGTGGAGGCGCTCTGCGCCGGGGCGCGCCGCGTGGCCGTTTTGGAAGGGATCGTGGATTCCACCAACATAGGCGCCATCTTTCGCAGCGCGGCGGCGCTGCACATGGACGCGGTGCTCCTCACCCCCACCTGCTGTGACCCGCTGTGCCGCCGGGCCGTGCGCGTGAGCATGGGCACCGTGTTCCAGATCCCTTGGACCCGCATCGGCGATCCCCCCTCCGGGTGGCCGCAGCCGGGTATGGGGCAGCTGCAAGCCATGGGCTTTAAAACTGTCGCCATGGCGCTGAGCGATACGGCCCTGCCCATCGATGCCCCGCAGCTCCAGACGGAGGAAAAGCTGGCCATCCTGCTGGGCGCCGAGGGCGACGGTCTGGCTCATACCACCATCGCACAATGCGACTATACGGCCTGTATCCCCATGTCTCACGGGGTAGATTCCCTCAATGTGGCAGCCGCCAGTGCGGTGGCGTTCTGGCAGCTCAAGGCGCGGTGAAGCTTTTCCCTGCTGCGGCTGCTGCCCCAGAGGGAATCTTTGCCGGCAGGCTTGAACAAAAACGGCGTGCGCGCTCCCTCATTCCAGGGGGAATTTTTGTTTGTCATAGACACTGATTTCCCTGCCAAGTTGTACTTCGATGAGCTTGAGCTCAGTCTGCGCCGTTACGGTGTGCCGGCAGCCGGCCTGCATCGTGATCACGTCGCCTGCATGTACCTCTTGCTCCATACCGTCCACCAGGGTGCGGCCCGTACCGGACACCACCACCCAAACCTCGTCGCGGCATTTGTGGCTGTGATAATTCATCCGGTGCCCGGCGTTCAGCGTCACCTTGATCGTCAGGCCTGCATCGTCCACGTCCAGTACGCGGAAGCTGCCCCAGGATTTTTCCGCAAACATGATCTGCTGGTCGATCTTGTCCACAAAGGGCTTGATGTAGCTGGACTGCTCCTTGTCGGAAACCAGAATGCCCTCCGCGGAGGCGGAGATCACAACGTCGTGCAGCCCCATGGCCAGGATGGGCAGATCCAGCTCGTTCAGGATGTGTACGTTCCGGCAGGAATCGTTCATGGCTGCGTTGCCGATCGTGGATTCCTCCATCGCCTCGGTCAGCGTGTTCCAGGTGCCAAGATCCTTCCACTTCCCGGCGAAGCGCACGACCTGGATCTTCTCCTCTTTTTCCACCACGGCATAATCAAACGAGATCTTCGGCATTTGGCCGTACTTGGAGAGCAGATCCCGGTAGCCGGTAAAATCCATCTGCTCATGCGCCTTTTCGAGCACATAGCGCAGCTTGTAGGCAAACACGCCGCCGTTCCACAGCGCGCCCTGGGCTATATATTTTTCTGCCGTCGCCGCGTCCGGCTTTTCCTTGAACGTGGAGACGCAGCTGACCTCAGCTGTACTTTCGGGGATGATATAGCCGTATTTTTCGCTGGGATAGGCCGGCTCGATGCCCATCAGCACCAAATTGGCCTCCCCCTTGCCCGCCTGCACAGCAAGGGCCTTCAGCGCAACAAAGTAGTCATCCTCCACATAGGGGTCTACGGGGCAAACGACCACGGGCTCTTCCGGGTCCACGCCCTGCACGTCCGCCAGATAGGCAGTGGCCAGCGCAATGGCCGGGAAGGTATCCCGCCGGCAGGGCTCCACCGAAATGCCCACAGCCTCTCCCAGCTGGTTGTGGATGGCCGATACCTGCGTTTGGCTGGTGGCAATGGTCACAGCGGCGTCCGGATCTGCGGCCTTGATCTGCCGGTAGACGCGCTGTACCATGGATTCGTAGCTGCCGTCCTCCCGCCTGAAAATTTTGATAAACTGCTTGGAACGGATGTCGTTGGAAAGCGGCCACAGCCGCTTGCCAGAGCCGCCCGAGAGCAACACGATATTCACTTTGCTTCTCCTTTTGCCCTGCTTTAAAATCAGCGTTCTGCCCGCATCGGGTTGTGGAGGAAGTCCTCGTAGGACAGGCGGATGCCTTCCTCCAGTTCGGTTCTGTAGGTCCAGCCCAGGGCTGTGGCCTTGCTTACGTCCAGCAGCTTGCGGGGCGTGCCGTTGGGCTTTGTGGGATCCCAGCGGATCTCCCCGGTATAGCCGATCACCTTGGCCACCAGCCCGGTCAGCTGGCGGATGGTCAGCTCCTTGCCAGTGCCCGCGTTCACGGTCTCATTGCCGCTGTAATGGTTCATCAGGAACACGCAGAGGTTTGCCAGGTCGTCCACATACAAAAACTCCCGCAGCGGCGAGCCGTCGCCCCAGCAGGTCACGAACGGCAGGTTTTGCTCCTTCGCCTCGTGGAAACGGCGGATCAGCGCCGGCAGCACATGGCTGTGGGTGGGGTGGTAGTTATCGTTGGGGCCGTAGAGGTTGG
>CAZYAX010000278.1:0-2783 GCA_964646195.1 uncultured Faecalibacterium sp.
GTTGAGGTCCTCGCGCTTGAGGTAGATCTTGGCGCCGCCCAGGTCCTGGGTCATCTTTTGGGCGTAATACAGCCGGCTGGGCCGGCCTGCGTAGTCGTTGAGCAACGCGGTCAGCTCGGCCTGGAAGGCCGGATCTTCTTTATAGTGGTCATACGCCTGCTCCAGCTCAATGACGGCGTTCATCAGAGTTTCGGGGATGTACTGCCCGCCGTGCATGCCGAAGCGTCCTCTTGATTGTGGCATAATCGTTCTCCTTTTCCGGCCTTTTTGAAAAAAGGCCTCGTCCAAAAACTTTCGATTGCGTTTTACAGCCCGCGCACCGCGCGCACAAACGCCTGCATTTTGGCCGCGTCCTTCACGCCGCCGGTCTCGATGCCGCTACTTACGTCCACGGCGTAGGGCCGCACCGCGCGCACGGCGGCGGCCACATTTTCCGGGCTGAGGCCGCCTGCCAGAAAGAAGGGCCGGCCTACATCCTGCACCAGGCTCCAATCGAACCGGCAGCCCGTGCCGCCGGGGCCATTGTCCAGCAGCAAAAAGTCGGCCTGCGAGCGCCGGGCGCGCTGCACATCCTCCAGGCCTTGCACCCGGAACGCCTGGATGACGGGCCGACCGGTGCGCTGGCGCAAAGCGGCCAGATAGGCTTCGTCCTCGTGGCCGTGCAGCTGCGCCACGTCGATCACGCCCCCGGCCAGCAGCCCGGCCACCTGGTCCACCGGCGCATCCACGAACACGCCCACAGCCCGGATGCCGGGGGCCAGCAGGCCCTTGAGCTGCGCAGCGGCGGCGGGGGAAACAAAACGGCGGCTCTTTTGCGCAAACACAAAGCCGATGTACTCCGGCTTGGCGGCGTTGGCGGCTGCGATGTCCTCCGGACGGGTGAGGCCGCAGAGCTTGACGCGCGTGCCTCCGCTCATCGGGCGGCCTCCCGCATCTGCGCCAGCAGCGCGCCCTTATCCGGCGCGCGCATCAGCGCCTCTCCGATGAGGACCGCGTCCGCACCGATGCGCCGGAGCACCGCCGCGTCCTCCGGGCCCTTTACGCCGCTCTCGGCCACATACACCGCCTGGGGCGGGATTTTCTCCCGCAGGCGGGCCGCATTGGCAAAGTCCACCGAAAAATCCTTGAGATTGCGGTTGTTCACCCCGATGATCCGCGCGCCGGCCGCTGTGGCCAATGCGATCTCCGCCTCGTCATGGGCTTCCACCAGCGCCGCCAGCCCCAGCCGGCCGCACAGCTCCAGATACCGCGCGAGGGTGCGCGCGTCCAGCAGCGCGCAGATCAGCAGCACTGCATTGGCGCCCAGAAGCCGCGCCTGGTAGATCTGGTATTCGTCCACCACAAAGTCCTTGCGGAGCATGGGCAGCGAAACGGTCTGCCGGATGCCGGCAAAGATCTCGTCCGAGCCCAAAAAATACTTGGGCTCGGTAAGGCAGGAGATGCAGTCCGCGCCGGCGGCCTCGTATTCCCGCGCGATGTCCAGGTAGGGGAAGCGCTGTGCGATGATCCCCTTGGAAGGGGACGCCTTTTTCACCTCGCAGATAAACCGCAGCCCCTCCTGCCGCAGCGCGGCCTCAAAGGCTTGGCCGCTGCCGGGCCCCGCCGCCGCACACTGCGCTTGCAGCTGCTCCAGCGGAGCGGCTGCCTGCTGGGCCGCAACGCGCTGGCGGGCATAGGCGGCGATGGTGTCTAAAATGGCCGCCATGGCTCACACCTCGTTGGAAGCGCGGATGAACGCGTCCAGCGTTTGCAGCGCCGCGCCGCTGTCGATGAGCTGCGCCGCCAGCTGCACGCCCTGCGCGATGCTTTGGGCCTTGCCCGCAATATACAGCGCCGCGCCCGCGTTGAGCAGCACGGTGTCCCGCTGGGGGCCGGGCTTGCCGGCCAGCACGTCGCGGGTGATCTGCGCGTTTTGGGCCGGGGTGCCGCCTACAAGCTCCTCCTTGCGGCAGCGGGTCAGGCCAAAGTCCTCGGGCTGGATGACGTAGCTGCGGTAATAGCCGTCCTTAAAGTCGCACACTCTGGTGGGGGCGCTGAGCGAGATCTCGTCCAGCTTATCCATGCCGTAGACCACCAGGCCGCGCCGCACGCCCAGTGTGGTGAGCACCTGCGCCAGAGGCTCCACCAGCGATTCGTCATACACGCCCAGCAGCTGGTAGGTGGGGGAGGCGGGGTTCGTAAGCGGGCCCAGGATATTGAACACCGTGCGGAAGCCCAGCTCCTTGCGGATCGCGCCCACATACTTCATGGAGGCGTGGTACTTCTGTGCAAAGAAGAAGCAGATGCCCACCTTGTCCAGCAGGGCCACGCACTGCTCCGGCTCCAGCGCGATCTTTGCGCCCAGCGCCTCCAGGCAGTCTGCCGTGCCGCACTGGGAGGACGCCGCCCGGTTGCCGTGCTTGGCCACCAATACGCCGCCTGCCGCGATCACCATGGCGGAGGTGGTGGAGATGTTAAAGCTGTGCGCCCCGTCGCCGCCGGTGCCCACGATCTCCAGCACCTCGCGGCTGCCCACATCCACCTTGAGAGCGTGGTCCCGCATGGCCGCCGCGCAGCCGGAGATCTCCTCAATGGTCTCTGCTTTGGTGCTCTTGGTGGCCAGCGCCGCCAGCAGCGCCGCATTCTGGGTGGGGGTGGTCTGGCCGCCCATCACCTCGCTCATCACCTGGTAGGCTTCGTCGTAGGTGAGGTCTCCCTTGTTTACGATCTTTGTAATGGCTTCTTTGATCATGGTATTTTCCTCCTGTGCTGTGTTTTATAACAGAGCTTATTGTGTTTTATGC
>CAZYAX010000279.1:0-2776 GCA_964646195.1 uncultured Faecalibacterium sp.
GCGCCCTTCTCCTTGCGGAAGCAGGGGCTGTAGGAGGTGAGGGTCAGCGGCAACTTGGCCTCGTCCAGCGTCTGGTCGATAAAGCGGCCGATCATCGTGTGCTCGGAGGTCCCGATCAGGTACAGATCCTCGCCCTCGATCTTATACATCATGGCGTCCATCTCGGGGAAGGACATCACGCCCTTGACCACGTCGCCATGCATCATAAAGGGAGGGATCACATAGGTGAAGCCCTTGCCGATCATAAAGTCGCGGGCATAGGCCAGCACGGCCTCGTGCAGGCGGGCCACGTTGCCCAGCAGGTAATAGAAGCCGTTGCCTGCCACACGGCCGGCAGCGTCCATATCGATGCCGTTAAAGCTCTCCATGATCTCGGTGTGGTACGGGATGGGGAAATCGGGCACCACCGGCTCGCCAAAGCGCTGCACCTCCACGTTGCAGCTGTCGTCCGGGCCGATGGGCACACTGGGGTCGATCATATTGGGGATGGTATACATGATCTCCTGGATACGGGCGGAATACTGGCCTTGCTGTTCCTCCAGCTCCTTGAGGTGGTCGGCCTCGGCGGTCACCTTTGCCTTGACCTCCTCCACCTTGGCCAGCGCGGCAGTCTTCTCCTCTTCGGTCTTGGCCTTTTTTACCGCGCCCATAAGCATACCGATGCTCTTGGACAGCTGGTTTCGCTCGGCGCGCAGGGCCTCGGCCTCCTTGAGGGCTGCGCGGTACCTGGCGTCCAGGTCGATCACCTCGTCCACCAGCGGCAGCTTAGCGTCCTGGAACTTCTTTTTGATGTTTTCCTTTACAGCGTCCGCATTGTCGCGGACAAATTTGATATCAAGCATACGTCATTCTCCTTGTTTTTTCAAATTATACAACGGTTTTGGGAGCCTCTATCCTCCCTCGCCGGTTTTATCGTAGCGCCCCAAAAGATTTGCAAACGCGCGCAGTTGGTCGTCGGAATAAAAATGCACGGTCAGGCTGCCCCGCCCGTTGTGGTATGCCACCGACACCTCGTTGCCCAGCACCTCTTTGAGGCTGAGCTCCACCTCGGTGGGCAGGGTACTTCGCGGTTTTTGCTCTGAGGCCTCCTGCTTAGGTGCGCGCGCCATCTTTTTGCACAGTGCTTCCGCCTGACGCACGTTCAGCTGGTGGTCCGCAATGAGCTGCGCGGCCTCCACCTGCAATTCCGGCGTGGGCAGGCCCAGCACCACCTTTGCATGCCCCACCGACAGGAACCCGCTTTTCAGCAGCTCCAGCGCCTGCGGGGGCAAATTGAGCAGCCGCAGGCTGTTGGCCAGCGCGCTGCGGCTTTTGCCCAGACGCTGGGCGGCCTGCTCCTGCGTCAGGCCGCAGCGCTCCATCAGCTCCCGGATACCGCAGGCCTCCTCCACAGGGTCCAGATCCTCGCGCTGCAAATTTTCCACCAGCGCCAGTTCCATCGCCTGCTCTCCGGTCACGTCCCTGACGATGACCGGGACATCTGTGAGCCCTGCCATCCGGCAGGCCCGCCAGCGGCGTTCGCCCGCCACGATGGTGTAGCCGCCCTCGATGCGCGGCCGGACCACGATTGGCTGAAGCAGCCCGTGCTCCGTGATGCTTGCGGCCAGCTCGGCCAGACCGTCCTCCTCAAAGGTTTTGCGCGGCTGCCCGGTGTCCGGCTCGATATCGCGCAGAGGCAACGCCTCCACCTTTGCTCCGGCCTCCAGGCTGGGGGTCGCATCCTCAAACAGGCTGTCCAGGCCGCGGCCCAGACCGCCTCTCCCTTTGCCCATGTTTTCTCCTCCCATCCTTTTAAAGTCCGTCGCATTTGTTATTTTTTACGTTTTGACGTTGTTTCTTTTGTTGCTCGATTGTTTTTTACAAACTCGATCGCCAGATCCATATAGGCCTCGCTCCCCTTACCCTTTGGCTCATAAAAATTGATCGGCTGGCCGTAACTGGGAGCCTCTGAAATGCGAATTGCACGCGGGATCGTCGTTTTGTACACCTTTGAGCCAAAGTACTTCTGCACCTGCTCTACCACCTGGATCGTCAAATTGTACCGGCTGGAAAACATGGTAAACACAACGCCCTCTATATCCAGATAGGGATTGTACTTTTTCCGGATGGTTTTCAGTGTGCTGATCAGCTCGGACAGCCCTTCCAGCGCGTAATATTCGCACTGGATCGGGATCAGCACGCTGTCGCAGGCACACAGACCGTTCAGGGTGAGAAGATCCAGCCCCGGAGGGCAATCGATAAAGATAAAATCATAATTGCGCTGTACGGCGGCCAGAGCCCGGCGCAGGCGGCTCTCCCGCCCCGGCATATCCACCAGCTCCAGCGCCGCACCCGCCAGACGAGTGTTGGAGGCGATCACATCGGTCCGAAATTCGGTTTTGCGGATGGCTTTTTGCGGGTCACCCTCCCCGATCAGCAGCTCATACGTTCCCATCTCTACGCTGCGCTTGGCGATGCCATAGCCGGTGGTGGTGTTGCCCTGAGGATCCAGATCCACGATCAGCACCTTTTTGCCCAGCGCTGCCACGCAGGAGGAAAGATTGACGGCGGTGGTCGTTTTGCCCACGCCACCCTTCTGGTTTGCGATTGCAACAATCTTTGCCACGAATTGTTTTCCTTCTCTCTCTTTTTTGTTCCACGTGGAACAAAGGATTGTTCTTCCCTGTACATGGCCTCACGCATAAAGGCGCCCCGCTGCAAAGCCACAGCAGCAATGCGGAAGTTTTTGACGCAAATTCCGGGAAGCGGGCTCCGTTTCTACACGTTTCCATAGGCA
>CAZYAX010000280.1:0-2760 GCA_964646195.1 uncultured Faecalibacterium sp.
TTTCTTCGACTTGATCCATCAGCTTACCCCAGGCTTTAACAACAGCAGAAACTCTTAGAAAGGGCGTCTCACATCTTTTCTGGTACGTTGATCTTAAACATCGTCAGCACGTTAAAGATGGTGTTCTTCACACCCGTGCACAGCGCCAAGCGGGCCTGCTGGAGGGCAGGGTCCGCGCCCTGGATGCGGCAGCTGCTGTAGAAGCGGTGGAACGCGCTGGCCAGGTCGATGACAAAGCGGTTGATGCGGCTGGGGTCGTATTTTTCTGCGGCAGTGACGATCTCCTGCGGGAAAGCGGCCAGCATCCGGATCAGCTCCATTTCGGCAGGCTCGGTGAGCAGCGCGGGGTTTACGGTCAGCGGCCCGGCAAACACGACGCCCTCGCTCTCCAGCTTGCGCAGGATGGAGCAGATGCGCGCATGGGCGTACTGGACATAATAGACCGGGTTATCGTTGTCGGTCTTGACAGCCTGATCGAGGTCGAAGTCGATGCCGCTGCCCGCGTCGTGCATATTGAACAAAAAGCGGGCGCTGTCGATGGGCACTTCCTCCAAAAGGTCGGTCAGCGTGATGGCGTTGCCGGTGCGCTTGGACATACGGACGGGCTGGCCGTCCCGCATGAGGTTGACCATCTGCATCAGCACCACATCCAACTGGCTGCCGTCCAGACCGATGGCATCCATGGCGCCCTTCATGCGGGCCACATGGCCGTGGTGATCGGCACCCCACACGTCGATGGCCTTGGCAAAGCCGCGGATGGCCAGCTTGTTGTAGTGGTAGGCAATGTCGGCGGCAAAGTAGGTGGGGATGCCGTTGGCACGCACCAGCACCTCGTCCTTGGCCTCCTCCTCGCTGCCGCCGTCCGTCTTTTTCTTGTTTACGGCGCCGTATTTTTCGGCGTACTGGGCGCTGCGGTACATCACTGCGCCGTCCGGGGCGCGGTAGCATGCGCCTTTTTCCAGCAGCAGGTCCACCACAGCCTGCACTGCGCCGGAGTCGTGCAAAGTGCTCTCGTGGAACCATACGTCGTAATCGATGCGGTATTTGTCCAGGTCACGCTTAAGCGCGGCGATGTTTTTGGGCAGCGCGTAGCTTACCAGCGCGTCCTTGAGCGCGGCAAAGCCCTCGCTGGCGTACAGTGCGTCGCCCGCCAGGCCCTTGCAGGCCTCCACATAAGCATCGCCGTGCAGCGCGGCAAACTCCCCGGCCAGTACCTGGATGTCGCCGCCCTGGTAGCATTCTGCGGGCAGGGGGTAAGCCTCCTCGCCCAGGAAGTGCTGCAAGTACCGCACGGCCAGGCTCTTGCCGAATTTTTGGATCTGGTTGCCGGCATCGTTGATGTAAAACTCGCGGGTCACGTCGTATCCGGCCCACTCCAGCACGGCGGCCAGGCAGTCGCCTAAAGCGCCGCCGCGGGCGTTGCCCATGTGCATGGGGCCGGTGGGGTTGGCGGAAACAAACTCTACATTGTATTTTTGCCCTTTGCCATGGCAGGTGCGGCCATACTGCGGGTTGGCACAGGCGGCCAGCACTACGCTGCTGAAAAAGGCTGGCGCAAGAAACAGGTTGATAAAGCCGGGGCCGGCCACCTCCACCCGGGCAAAGCAGGTGCCGGCCAGATCGGGCAGATGGCGCAGCAGAGCCTCCGCGATCATTTTGGGGGCCTTGCGCCAGGTGCGCGCGCCGGCCATGGCCAAATTGGAGGCGACGTCGCCGTTTTTCACGTCGGCGGGAATCTCCACGATAAAGGCAGGCAGCGCCGCTTGGGGCAGATCCCCGGCGGCCATGGCGGCCTGCGCGGCCTGGGCCAGCAGCGCGCGGGCCTCGTCCAGCGCAGCCTGGCGGGGGTTGTAATTTTGAAAATCAGCCGTCATTTTTTCCAGTTCGTTCATTTTGAGATTGCAATCCTTTCTTGATGATGAAAACCGCCTGCCCGCTGGGGCAGGTGTATGTTGATAGCCTGTGCAGGAATGCCTGTGCCCGGCGGCCCGGGGCAGCGGCACAGAAAGCATGGCGGGGCCCCGTTGCCGCAGGAAAGGGGGCGCAAGCCTTGGGTTCCGGACTGTTTGCGGGAAAAGCGCCTAAGACGCCGCTCCCGCATAGGCGAAAATTCTGTTCAGTTGACGTGGCTCACCGTGATCTCCAGCTCGTTGCGGCTCATCATCCCGGTGTTGCCTGCGTCCAGAAAATAGCTGAACCGCGCGGTGCCGCCCTTTTCGGTGAGGCCGCACTGGATCTCGTCGGCCGTGACGCCCAGCGTCATGGAGCCGTAGCCGGTCTCGTAGTGGCAGAGGTTACGCCGTGCCTTTTCGATGAGAAGCTGCGTGGCGGCCTGCCCAAAGCGCATCATGACCACCCGGCTGCCGTCCGCCGCCAGCTTGAGCGTGGTGACGCAGCCCTCGTAGCCGGTGGTCTCGGTCTCCTTGTAGGAGATATAGAAATTGCCGTTTTTCAGCACGAAGCTGCCGCGCGTCATCAGCTCGATGGTCTGCGGCTCGCCGTCCTGCTCGATGCGGCTCTTGATGCGGATGATGAAGTTTTCCTTTAATGTCTGTTTGTTCAATGTTTCCAGTCCTTATTGTTCAGAGTAACGCCCCAAAAGGGGACTCCCTTTCAGGATGCCCACAAAAGGGCCGCTTTAAGGAAGCTCTGAATAAATCTGGTATGCAGATTGCCAAGCGAGCCGTGCCGATGACGAAGAGAAAAGCGCAGTTGCTGCTGTGTGTATCAACGAGCATTTTCTCAAAGCCGGCGGTGCGG
>CAZYAX010000281.1:0-2758 GCA_964646195.1 uncultured Faecalibacterium sp.
ATCTGCGGGTCAACGAACGCGGACGTAAGCGGGTGCTGGGGCAGAACGATCTGGAATGGGCAAAAAAGAAAAAACGCTGCAAAATCTTACGATCTCACAGCGTTTTCTGGTGCGCTCGCGGGAACTCGAATCCCGGACCCTCTGATTAAAAGTCAGATGCTCTGCCAACTGAGCTACGAGCGCATACCAAATGCGCGGCAAACACACACCGCCCAGTTATAATAACACAAGCAGGAGGCAAAATCAAGACCTTTCGGGCAAAAATCTTGGACTTAAATGCGGAAAGACGTCTTCAAATCCCTCTTTACAAAAGCGGACGGAACGGGTACAATCAACCTAGAGGTTTCGTGGGCACTGCGGCAGAGCGCCGCAGGCGGCCGTGCGGTCAAGGAGGGTAAAACATGAAGGTTTCACGCCGGAAATTTCTGAAGGGCTCCGCGGCGGCGCTGTCGGCGGCGGCGCTCACCGGATGCAGTACAAACAGCGCGCTGCTGGACTTTCTGTGGAGAAAAAAGGACGCGGAGCAGCCGGACGCTTCGGCAGAGCCGTCCGCAACGGCGACGCCCGCGCCGGCCTATGAGGCCAATGTGCTCACCGGCGAAAAGCGGGCGGCCAATGCGCCGGACTGCCGGATCGTGGGCGTTATGGTCAATAATATATCCAACAGTGCCCGCCAGAATGCGCGGCCTCAGCGCGGACTGTCCGCCGCCAAAATTTTGGTGGAGAGCAAGGTGGAGGGCGGCATTACCCGCTTCTGCGCGCTGTACGACGATGTGGACGCCATCCCGGAGGTGGGGCCCCTGCGCTCCGGGAGGGATCAGTTCCTCCAGCTGCTGATGCCGTGGCAGGGGCTGTTCTACCACGACGGCGAGAGCATCTTCTGTACCCAGTTCATTAAGAACTGGAACTATTGGGATTACAACATCGGAGGCAAGAGCTACTTCGATACTCCCACCCATCCGCAGGTGGCGCACCGCGACAGCCGCGGCGGTGTGGTGGCGTATGAGCACACGGAGTTTACCTCCGGCGCGGAGATCCGCCAGGCGGTGGAGGCAGCGGGCATCGATATGCAGCGCCGCTATGACAGCACATTCTTCCCCTTTGCGGACTACCGCCGCAATGCATTCAACGCCCTGAAGGGCTGCGAGAGCGCCGCCAGCGTGGCGGTGCGGTATTCGGAAAAATACCGGACGAGCTTTGTGTACAGCCGGCTCAAAAAGGTTTATCAGATGCGCCAGTACAGCGCGGCTGCCAAGGAGATCACCGATACCTGCGATGAGCTCAACGGGCAGCAGCTTGCCTTTGCCAATCTGCTGATCTGCTTTGCGAATATCGCGGCGTACCCCGGCGACTCGGCGGACGTGCAGAGCGTGGATTATGCCGGCGGCGGCGAGGCGTACCTGTTTACGAACGGCCGTGTCAAGCCGTGCCGCTGGAGCAAACCCTCCCCGGAGAGCAAGCTGACGGTGTATGACCCGGAAAACCCGGAGGAGACGGTGTGCCTGAACATGGGCAAGACCTATGTGGGCATCGTGGGCAACGACGAAAGAGCGAACTTCTATTATGGCAGCGACGCGGAGAAGGATGCCGCTGCCGCGGAAGGTCTCGCATGAAAGGATATAAAATGAAACGTGGATTCGGCCTGCTGTGCATTGTGCTGTGCGCAGCGCTGTGCGTGGGCTGCGCGGGGTGGACGGAGTGGTTTCCGGCCGGTGAAGCCGGGTCGGAGGAACAGGCTGTTGCCCTGACCGACCAGCTCACCGGCGGCGAGCTGGTCTGGCCGGAGCAGCGCCCGGCGGCAGTGGTCATCAGCAACGCGGCGGCCGCGCAGCGCCAGTGGGGCGTGGCGGATGCCTCGGTGGTGCTGGAGGCGCTGACGGAGGGCAAGAGCACTACGCTGTGCCTGGTGTATCCTTCGGTGCAGGCGGTGCCCAAGGTGGGCCCCATTGCCCAGGGCAAGGATGTGTATTGGCAGCTGCTGGCCGCCCAAAATGTGATCCCCGTGCAGAAGGGGGCCAACGTCTACGCGCGGAATTTTTTGCAGTACAGCGGTATCCGGCCGGTGGACGCGCTGACTGTGGGTACCAATGCCTTCCGCTGTGAGGAGGGCCAGGGCTGCGCCGATGAGTTTAGCTGGTATACAGATGGCGAGGCGCTTGCAGGCGTGCTGCCCGCGCTGGAGATCAGCGCGCAGGGCGAGAGCGCCCCGCTGACGGCCTTTGGCACGCCGGCCGGCGGCACAGAGGGCGCAGCGTCTGCGCAGGTGACCTTTGCGGAGGGGAACGCGAGCCGCTTTGCCTACGACGCGGCGCTGGGGCGCTACCGCATGAGCCGCGCGGACGGCACACCTCAGGCCGATGCGGACACCGGCGCACAGGCGGCCTTTGAAAACGTGCTGGTGCTGTACAGCGCCGGCTCCGTCAAGGACGACGGCTACACGCGGGAATATGACCTTTCGGGCGGGACGGGCGTCTACCTGAACGGCGGCGCCTGGCAGTGCCTTACCTGGGACCGGTCTGCCTCCGGCGGCGCGCTGCGGCTGTACGGCGAGGACGGCAAACCACTTGCTGTGCAGACGGGGCGCAGTTATATTGCAGTGCTGGGCGGCTTTGGAGTGCAGGCGCTCGCGGTATGGGATGCCGCTGGCGTGCAGCAGAATCTGGCCGCAGCGCAGGGGCAGTGAGACGGCCGAAAATAAGGAGAATAGAGGAATAAACCTTGCGTGGGGACGATTCTGGAGCAATTGCACAGCGATCCC
>CAZYAX010000282.1:0-2729 GCA_964646195.1 uncultured Faecalibacterium sp.
ATCGGCACGGCTCGCTCGGCAATCTGCATACTAGATTTATTCAGAGCTTCCTTAACTTTTACAGTTCTGCCAACGTCTTGGCCACATTGTAGCCAAAGGTAACGCAGCGGCTGTGGCTCAGGCAGTTCTCGTTGTGGGGGTAGGTGCCGGAGAACATACTGCCCGACACATTGCCGATGGCGTACAGGCCGGGGATGGGCTGGGCGTTCGTGTCCAGCACCTCGCTCTTGGGCGTGATCTGCAAGCCGCCCGCCGTGCACAGGCAGGACGCCATCTCCTTGGTGGCGTAGAAGGGCGCGGTGTCAATCTTGTGCATCATTTTGCCCGGGAAATGGAAGTCGGTGTCCTCCCCTGCGTCGCACATGGCGTTCCAGCGCTCGATGCTCTCCACAAAGGCGCCGGCGGGCACGCCCATCTTTTCGGCCAGCTCCTCCAGCGTATCGGCGGTGAGCGCGTTGGAGCTGGTGGCCGCGCCGGCCCAGATCTCCTTGGGGCCATAGCAGCTGGAGGACGGCGTCCAGATGCTGGTGACGATGTCCATCACATTGGCGTCCACGATGTAGTAGCAGTATGCGCCCGGCTGTGCCTGGATAGCGTTGGCCAGATGGTTGTATGCCTCATACTCAGCAGTAAAACGCTTTCCGCGCTTATTCACGCGCAGATACGGCATGAGCTGCTGGGGATCCAGCATCAGCGGATGGGGGTACTCGTCTTCCATTGCGCCGATGGCCTTGGCCATCTCGTGGCCGTCACCGGTGTTGGTCTTGGTGCCGTTCATCCAGTCACCCAGGGCCAGGTCACGCGGGCGGCAGCACGCCGCCAGCTTGGCTGGGTTGAACTCGTAGCCGCCGGTGGCCAGCACCACGCCCTTGGCCGTATTATACTTTACATAGCCCGCTTCGGTTTTGACGATTGCGCCGGTCACCTCGCCGCCGTCGGTCACGAGCTGCACCACGGGCGTGTTGAACCGCACCTCGCCGCCTGCTTCCGCAATGCGCTTTTGCAAGGTATCTGCAATGCCGGCGGTATCCAGCGGAATATTGATGGAGGTGTTCCAGCTGCGGCTCAGGCTCAGCTCGTCGTAGGCCGCCGTGAACTCCGGGAAATCGCCCGCATTAAAGGTGAGGCGGTAATCCTCGTCGTTCAGGCCCAGCTCATCCAGAAACCAATCCACTGCCTCGTCGCAGGTGTCGATCCAAGTCTGGTACACCGACTGCTCACCGCGGTAAGCGCAGTTTACCATGGCGTCATCCAGCCACTGACGGGTGTCGAACTCCACGCCATACTTCTTATGGATACGGTCGTGGAACGCACCCATCGTAGCGCTGCGCCAGGTGGGAGAAGCGCCCTTCTCCACGGCCACTACCTTGAGGCCCTGCTCTGCACAGGCCAGCGCAGCCGCCATACCCGCAGGGCCCTGGCCGCACACCAGTACATCCACATCCACCGTCTCGGCAATCTCGCCGTCTGCAATGGGGTCGGCCACAAAGGCCACCTCGCCCTGGCCGGCGGCTTTTACGCCGTCCAGCTCCTCGCAGGCGGGGAAGCCGTTGACCGCCTCGGCCGCGGGGGCAGCTGGCGCAACCGTAGGGGCCACAGCCACGCCCATGGCCTGGTCGATGCAGTTGGCGGCCGCCTGGCGCACCGCGTCGGAGGTAAAGGTCGCGCCGGCTACGCCGTCGATTTCGGCGCTCTGGGCATTCAGCAGCGCTTTCTGGAACTCCTCGGCGGAGTTACGGGCCAGGTCGATGGTCTCATTGGCGGTGCTGACAGTCACTTCGGTGATGGCCGTCTCGCTGAAGGTCATACTGACCGACACCTCGCCCATACCGGTGGCCGTAGCCGTGTAGGTGCCCGGCGTATACACAGCCGCCGCGCCCGGCGCCGCGGAGGAGGCCGCTGCGCTGGAGCTGGCGCTGTTGCAGGCAGCCAGCGCGCCTGCCGTTACACCGCTCATAACGGTGGCAGAGGCCAGCTTGATGAAGCCCTGACGTGAGATTTTTTTCATGGGGAACATCCTTTCTTCTCTTCTTTGCCCTGCGCCGTATGCGCCGGGCCAACGCTTTAAGTATAGCCGCTTGTTAATCTTTTGCCAATCAGTTTCTGGTTGGGTTGTTACAAACGCCGGTTGTAGCCAAAAGGGCGTTTTGAGACCAGCGATACGACCGGCTTTCCCTATAAAACCCGCAAATTTCCCCTGCTCTATCCGGAAATTGAGCTGGATTCTTGACGGACGCTTTGCAAACAGGAGGATCGTATGGACTATAAACAACTGCAATGTTTTTTAAAGGTATGCGAGGCAGGCAGCATCAACAAGGCAGCCGAACAGCTTTTTCTCTCCCAGCAGGCGCTGAGTAAATCTATGCGCAACCTGGAGCAGGAGCTGGGCGTTTCGCTTTTGGTGCGCACACCGGGCGGGGTACGCCTCACGCCGGCAGGCGAGCTGCTCCAGCAGCGGGCCGCGGCCTATCTGGAGGATCACGACGACATCATTCGCCAGCTGCGTCAGATCCATGCGGGGCCACAGCTGCGCATCGGCTTTTTCATGGGGCTTTTGCAGGAGCTGCCGCCGCATTTTTTTGCCGGTTTTATGGATGCGCACCCGGAGGTGCAGTTCCATTTCCATAGCTACACCGACAATGAAACCAGCCGCAGCTATCAAAACTACGGCTGCGACCTGGTGATCACCACCTCTCCTCTGACGAGCGGCACCTTTGTGGAGCTGGCCC
>CAZYAX010000283.1:0-2704 GCA_964646195.1 uncultured Faecalibacterium sp.
GTGTCCAATATTTTTGTGCAAAATCACATTCATGCATAGGCCGTGGCCTTTGCCCACCATACCTCTGGCGAATTGGCAGCCATTCCGCACAAGCATTTGCTATTCTCGCCGTTTGATGATATATTATAGAGGATATTTCCCCAAAATCTTTAATTCTAAGCAAAGGACCTGTACTATCATGCTGCAAACCATTCTGGAAAGCCGCCTTGCCAACATCCTAATCGATTCCTTCTGGAAAATTTTGCTCCCCGGCTTTACCGTAACCATCCCGCTCACCATCCTCTCGTTCAGCTTTGCAATGGTGATCGCCGTGGTCACGGCGCTGGTGCAGTTCGCGCAGGTGCCGGTGCTGCGCCAGCTGGCGCGGCTGTACATCTGGGTCATCCGAGGCACGCCGCTGCTGGTGCAGCTCTTCATCGTGTTTTATGGCCTGCCGAACCTGGGCATCCTGATCGACGCATTCCCCACTGCGGTGATCGTCTTTTCCATCAACGAGGGCGCCTATTGCGCCGAGACAATGCGCGGCGCGCTGGAATCCATCCCCAGCGGGCAGATCGAGGCGGGCTACTGCGTGGGCATGTCGTGGCTGCAAACCATGTGGCACATCGTGCTGCCGCAGGCCTTCCGCACCGCGTTCCCGGCGCTGTCCAACTCCCTCATCAGCCTCGTGAAGGACACCTCCCTCGCCGCCAACATCACCGTGATGGAGATGTTCATGTCCGCCCAGCGCATCGCGGCGCGCACCTACCAGTTCATGCCGCTGTACTGCGAGGTGGCGCTCATTTACCTGCTCTTCTGCACTGTGCTCACCAAGCTTCAGCACTTTGGCGAAAAGAAGCTCAGCTCCTACGGCTTGCAGTAAGAGAGGAGGAATTTGTACATGCTCACGATCCAAAATATCCAAAAATCCTTCGACGGCACGCCTGTGCTCAAGGGTGTGGATCTCACTGTGGAAAAGGGCGACGTGGTGGCCATCCTCGGCCCCAGCGGCTCGGGCAAGACCACCCTGCTGCGGTGCATCAACTTTCTCGAGCAGGCGGACAGCGGCACCATGGTCTTTGACGGAGAAACCTTCTCCTTTGGGCATATTTCCAAAAAGCAGATCGCATCCCTGCGCCGCAAAACGGCCTTCGTATTCCAGAACTACAACCTGTTCCGCAACAAGACCGCCCTGCAAAACGTGACCGCAGGGCTGGTGGTGGCGCGCAGGATCCCCAAGGCGCAGGCCGTGGAGACTGGCCGCCGCATGCTGCAAAAGGTAGGCATGCTGGAGCGCAGTGACGCTTACCCGCACCAGCTCTCTGGCGGCCAGCAGCAGCGCGTGGCCATCGCCCGCGCGCTGGCTACCGATCCGGAGATCATCTACTTTGACGAGCCCACCAGCGCGCTGGACCCCGAACTGATCGGCGAAGTGTTGGCCGTGATGCGCCAGCTGGCCGACGAGGGCCGCACGATGCTGGTCGTCACCCACGAGATGAACTTTGCGAGAAACGTTTCCTCCAAGGTCATCTTTATGGAAAACGGCGTTGTTGTGGAGGCCGGCCCCTCCAAAGATTTTTTTGCCCACCCCCGTGAAGAGCGTACCCGCGCATTTTTGCGCATGATCGACCGCCAAACGGAGCCCGGCTCCGCAGGCGGAAAATAACCCAAACGCATCAAATGAAAGGACGATGTACGATGAAAAGAAGAACCTTTATTTCCCTGATGGCCTTTACCGCCGCAGCCGGCGTACTGGAGATGACCGGCTGTTCCTCCTCCAGCTCCCCTGCCGCCGGCACGGCGGCCTCCTCCGGCGCGGCCAGCGCCGCCAGCGAAACGCCAGATCTGCTGGCACAGATCCGGCAGCGCGGGCAGATTGTCGTGGCCATGGAGGGCAACTGGATGCCCTGGACCTACCATGACGAAAACGACCAACTGGTCGGCTACGACGTGGAGGTATCCAAAGCCATTGCCGAAAAGCTGGGCGTGGAGGCCAGCTTTGTGGAGGGCGAATGGGACGGCCTGTTTGCCGGCATGGACGCAGGCCGCTACGACATCGTGTGCAACGGCGTGGAGATCACCGAGGAGCGCGCCGAGACCTACGATTTTACCACCCCCTACGGCTATATCCACACCGCGCTGGCTGTGCGCAGCGACAACGAGGACATCCACAGCTTTGAGGACCTGGCCGGCAAAAAGACGGCCAACAGCATTGCCAGCACCTACATGATGCTGGCCGAATCCTACGGCGCGGAGGTTCTGGGCGTGGACACGCTGGACGAGACCATTCAGGTGCTGCTGGCCGGCCGCGTGGACGCCACACTGAACGCGGACGTCTCCTTCTACGACTACCTCAACGTCCATCCGGATGCCGGTTTCAAACTGGTGGCCCTCACCGACGACGCCTCCCAAGTCTGCATCCCGATGCGCAAGGGTTCGGAGACCGCCACCCTGCTGGAAGCGATGAACCAAGCCATCGAGGAGCTGCGCGCGGACGGTACGCTTACCGAGATCTCGATGAAATATTTCGGCAGCGACATCTCGCAGGAGGAGTAAGCCGCGCTGCGGCGGCGGGCGAAAGAGACCTCTTTTTTGCAATGTCAGCCATACCAAAGGCCGCCGTGCGCGCGGTACAGCTTCGGCCGTAATTTGTACCAAAGCGAAGCCGGAGCTCTAAGGAACCTCTGAACAAATCACGCCCTTCGGGCTTGGCACGCATCTTGCC
>CAZYAX010000284.1:0-2701 GCA_964646195.1 uncultured Faecalibacterium sp.
CCTCGGTGGCCTCCGGCTCCGGCTCCGTCTCGGCGGTGCCAAAGTCGCGGGGTATCACGGTGACCGTATGGGCCACCGTCTCCCCGTTGACCGTGATGCTTACCGTATGCGCGCCCGCTGCGGCGTTGTAGGCCGCCGGTATGTAGCAGCGCCAGCCTCCGGGCGCACGCACACACTGCACGCTGCCCAGGTCGGTTTCCACCACGGGCTGCCCGCTGCCCACCATGCCGGTGATCAGCACACCCGCAATGCCGCCCTGCTCCAGCCGCTCGGTGGAAAACTCTACCTCCGGCGCGGCCTGCAGCGTGTAGCGGAACAGATAGCGGTAATAGCCCACGGGACGGGCTGGGCGCTCCAGCCCCTCGTTTTTGCGGATTCGGCCGTTGGCCGACGGCGCAAAGTCCGCCATCGTCATGCCCTGCGGCAGCCGCCACAGCTCCAGCTCGGCCTTGTAGCCGCCGTTGGCCGGGTAGAGGAACGCCTCATACTCCCCCGCCGAACCCCGGAACACCACCGTGCCCGCATCGTCCGTAATGGTCAGCACGGCATCGGTGGCCCAGTCCGGCATGGCCAGCGCCGGGCGCGCCTCATACAGGGTGCCCAGCTTTTGCACCGTGAGGTTGGCCGGGGACGCAAAGGCTCTGTCCAGCACGCCGCCCACCAGCGGCACATACCAGCAGTAACCGTTGCGCTCCAGCTCCTGGCCGCCAAAGGCCGCGTCGCCCTGCGGCAGCGAGCCCTCGCCGGTAAAGGAGTAGCTCACGGCCATCACGGCGGCCAGCAGCGCCATCACGCCGATGGCTACGCCCACGATCCACAGCAAAAAGCGCTTCATCCTGCGCCCCTCCCTTCTACGCCCAAGAAGCCCTTGGCCCGGTCACGGCCAAAGCTCTGGCATGCGCGCCAAACCGGGCCGGCGCTCCTTTTACAAAAAAGGGGCGCGCCGCAGCGGCTGATCTGCCCCGCCCGGCGCGCCCTATGCGTTCGTGCAAATTATTCTGCGGCAGGCTTGCTGGCCTCAACCGGCTCTTCGGCAGCTGCAGCGGCAGGCTCGGCTGCTGCTTCGCCCCCGGCAGCTGACTCCTCGCCCGCAGCAGCCTCTTCGCCTTCGGCGGCTTCATCCTCACCGAACAGCAGTTGTTCGTACTCGTCCAGCTCCTTTTCACGGCGGTGCAGGTAGATGGCTACGGCGGTCAAAGCGCCCGCAACGGCAGCCAGCGCGGCGATAACGGCAATCAGGTAAGACTTCTTCATAGATTCAGCACTCTCCTTGTTTCGGTCAAAACGTTGTTTCAACCCGTGTTTAAATCGGGCTGCCCGCAGCATGAAACCAAGCAGCATCCGCAGCCGGGCCAGTGCCCGGAACGTGTGCCTAAGCAGGAGAATCATGCGCAGCGCCTCCCTTCGGCCGGAGAAGTGCCCCGCCCATCGGGCGGCTTCTCCCTATTGCATCTATTATACCCGCTGCGTGCCGAAAACACAACCGGAAATTCCATATTTTTATGGATGTTTTCCAACCGGCCTGCAGCCCGGCCGGGCGCCAAGGCTGCCCGGCTTTCCGTCATCCCTCGATCTTATAGCTGGTGCCCGGCTGGTATTCGGCCCAGGGGGTATACGCCGTGTGGGTGCGCAGGTACTGCACCCAGGCCTCGTAGCCCTCCGGCCGGAGGTGGTAGCCGTCCGGCTGGGCATACTCGGCGCGCAGGTCGCCGTTTTCGTCCGCCAGAACCTCCCACAAATCGAGGAAGTGGCAGCCCTTTTCCAGCGCCAGAGCCGCCAGCTCGTTGTTCACCTGGCAAAAGCGCTCCCGGTACATGCCGGTGTGGTTTTCCTCCTGGCTTACCTCCGGGCGCACAGGCGTCACCGACTGCACATACACTTCGGCGTTGGGCAGCGCGGTGCGCAGCATGTCGATCATGGAGCCGTAATAGGCCAAAAAGCCGGAATAATCCGTGTCCCGCGTGAGCACGTTGGTGCCCAGCAGGAGATACACCGCCCGCGGTGCGCTGGCCAGCAGCGCGTCCATGGGCACCTCCTCGGTGCCGTCCGCGCGCTTGCACACGGTGCCGTTGACGATGGCGCTGGGCCCCACGCCCTTATACGCGCAGTAGTGCGCGTTGGGCAGGCCGGTCTCGTAGAGTTCCAGCCCCTGGGTGATGCTGTCGCCCACAAAGGTCACGCTGCCAAAGTAGCTCAGCTCCACCACGCCGTTCTCGGGCAGCGCCGCCAGGCGGGAATCCATGGCGGTCGTCCCGTCCGCCCGGCGCTGCACCGTGCCGCCGGCCTGCGCCGCATAGTCGAGATGGTTCCACTCCGCGTCCGCCGGCACGGCCGGTTCGGCCGGTTCATCCGCTGCGGGTGGCTGTGCCTCGGACCGGCGGGCCATCCGGCCCCAGAGCAGCGCCCCGCCAACGGCCAGAAAGAGCACCAGCGCCACCAGCGCCGCAATGCCCAGCGCCCGGCGCCGGCGCCGGCCCAGCACCCGGCGGCGGTATTCCTGATAATCTGCCATATTCTTCTCCATATTTCAAGCGCCCGGCATGCGGGCGGATTTGTCCTGCTGCGTTACCCACATTATACAGCGAACCCGCGTCACAAGCAAGCAGGCCGTCAAAAATTCACATTCGGCGGCCCGCGCAGGGCGGCCCAGAGTGACGGCCGGGTGCGTGCATCCATGCGTAAACCTTGGGAAGCTCTGAAT
>CAZYAX010000285.1:0-2682 GCA_964646195.1 uncultured Faecalibacterium sp.
TTTTCTCCGGCTTTCCGCTTGCTTTTCCCGCAGGGATGTGCTAATATAATACATGTCTTTTCATGCTTATTCTGACGTAAGGAGCGTTTTGTTTATGACAGCATACGAAATCGTAGGCGGCGTGATCCTGATCATCGCTGCGGTGGCGATCATTTTCCTCACCCTGTGCCAGCACACAAAGGGGCAGGGCCTTTCCAGCGCGGTCTATGGCGGCGCGGGCGGCATGAACGGCAGCCGCATTACCCCGGCGGATCAGATGCTGGCCAAATTTACCAAGATCGCCGGCGTGGTGTTCTTTGTGGTAACGATTCTTGCTTGCGTGCTTTCCAGCCGGCTGGGCTGAGACGGCGCATAAGCCCCGTTTTGGTACGGGGCTGTTTTTTTGTCAGGAGGGGCCGCGTTCCGGTGGAGAGCGCGGCGATGTCGGAAGGAGAGGCTTATTTCTATGGCGATGCGTGATAAGATCGAGCACGCGATTCAGCAGCAGCCCTGCACGGTCAAGGACCTCAAGGCTCATTTCGGAGGGGATCGCGCTTCGGACCGCAAGGTGATGGAAGCGCTGGACGAGCTGGTGCGCGGCGCGGTCGTGTGCCAGCGGCAGGGCGTGTTTTTTACGGTGCGGAGCGGCCGCGCCGATAAGGTGATGACCTGCACGGTGGTCAAGCTGGGCAAGACCTTTGGCTTTGCGATGCAGGAGGACGGCGTCAGCGATATCTTTATCCCCGGCCGCTGTATGCGCGGTGCGATGCCGGGCGACAAGGTTCTGGTGGAAAAATTCGACCAGCCCCGTGTGGAGGGCAGCGACGAGGGCGAGATCCTGGCCGTTCTGGAGGAAAAGAACAGCCTGGTGGGCACCGCGCGCCGGATCGAGGGAAAGCTCTGCTTTGTGCCGGACGACTGCCCGGCGCTGAATATGCAGATCATGCGGGACTGCGAGGGCGGCGCCCGCGACGGCGACAAGGTGGCTGTGGAGATTTTGCTGCGCGGCGCGCGCCATGAGGACCACCGGGTGGGCGTATCCATGCGGTTTGGCAGCGCGGAGGAGGCTAAGCGGTGCGCCAAGGCGCTGCTCTATGCCCAGAACATCCGCCGCAGCTTTCCCGACAAGGTGAAAGAGGAGGCCAAAAAGCTGGACAAGGCGGTGGTGACCGAGGAGGAAGCGGCAAAACGTATGGATCTGCGCGCGCTGCCCATCTTTACGATCGACAGCGCCGAAACCAAGGACATTGACGACGCAATCAACCTCAAGGAGACGCCGGACGGCTTTGAGCTGGGCGTGCATATCGCGGATGTATCCCACTACGTCAAGCCCAACACCGAGCTGGACAACGAGGCGTTCTCCCGCGGGACAAGCGTCTACTATGCGGATCAGGTGGTGCCGATGCTGCCCAAACAGCTTTCCAACGGCATTTGCAGCCTGAACGAGAAGGAGGTGCGCCTGGCGTTCTCCTGCCTGATGCGCCTGGACAAAAACGGTGTGCTGACCGATTACCGGTTTGTGAAAACCGTGGTGCGCAGCCGGGTAAAGGGCGTTTACAGCGAGATCAACGCGCTGCTGGCCGGCACGGCCCCCGCAGAGATCGCGTATAAGTATGCCGACGTGGCCGATCAGCTGCCCGCCATGCGCAAGCTGTACGCCCTGCGCGCGGCGCTGCGCCGGCAGCGCGGCTGCATGGACATCGAGAGCGGCGAGGTCAAGCTGATCCTGGACGAGGACGGCCACTGCATCGACGTGAAACGGCGGGAGCAGGGTGAGAGCGAGGCTATGATCGAGGAATTTATGCTGCTGGCCAACCAGTGCGCCGCACACTTCGCCCGCCTCAAGCAGGTCCCGTTCGTCTACCGTGTGCATGAGGAACCAAACAGCGAAAAGCTGGAGCGGCTGCACGCGCTGCTGCAGGCCTGCGGCATCAACGACCACTTTGCCAAGGAGGTGCCCACCCCCAAGGAGCTGAGCGCGATTTTGGACAAGGTGCGGGATACGCCCTATGAAAAGATCATCCACACCGGGATGCTGCGCTGCATGTCCAAGGCACAGTACGAGGCGGAACCCAAGGGACACTATGGCCTGGTGCTGCGGGATTATGCGCACTTTACCAGCCCCATCCGCCGCTACCCCGACCTGGCAGTCCACCGCATTTTGTCGGATATCCTGCGCGGTACCGGCAAGGAGATGCTGAACCTGCGGTATGGGGATTTTGTCCAGAGAGCCAGCAAGCAGGCGTCCGAGTGCGAGGTGGTGGCCATGCAGATCGAGCGCAAAGCGGAGGACTGCTATAAGGCGGAGTATGCCCGCCGCCATTTGGGAGAACGCTGCGAGGGCACCATCTCCGGCGTGACCCAGCGCGGCCTGTTTGTGGAGCTGGCCAACGGCGTGGAGGGCTTTATCCCGGCATCCAGCCTGACGCCCAGCGGAACGCTGCTCACCGAGGGAGTGCGCCTGTCCGACCCGGTTTCGGGCAAGAACTGGAACCTGGGCGACGCGATGCGCATCGTGATCGTGCGTGCAGACGTCAACCTGGGCAAGATCGACTTCGAGGTCGGGTGAGCGGGGAGCCTCTGACCGAATCCGGAGCGCGCCCAGAAGCCGGCCGGGATTTCCTTGGAGGCCGTCTGGCAAAGGCCGGCTAAGGGAAGCTCTGAATAAATCTGGTATGCAGATTGCCGAGCGAGCCGTGCCGA
>CAZYAX010000286.1:0-2677 GCA_964646195.1 uncultured Faecalibacterium sp.
GCCGGCAAGATGCGTGCCAAGCCCGAAGGGCGTGATTTGTTCAGAGGTCCCTTAGTCCTTGTAAACCGAGTAGGCGCTCCCCTATGCGTTGAGGGAGCGGCCTTTCACACCACCGGGCATACCATAAAAAGCTCCTGTACCGTCTGGCACAGGAGCTCTTTGCTTGATACGGTTTCGGTTTACTTGCGGCTCAGCGCCTTGGTGCGGTCTGCAATGCGCAAAAAGACAAGGCCGCCCAGGAAGAAGATCGCCATCAGGCCCACCGCAATGTTGATGGTGCCGCCTGCAAACTTGACCACGGCGATGACCGCCGAGCCCAGGAAGGACGCGCCCTTGGCGAAGATATCGTAGATGCCAAAGTATTCGCCGGAATTTTCGGCCGGGATGATCCGGGAAAAATAGCTGCGGGACAGCGACTGGATGGAACCCTGGAACATACCCACGCCGAACGCCATGATGCCGAACTGCACCAGCGTGTGCAGCGTGAGCGCGTAGAGGCACACGCACAGGTAGCCCACGATGCACACCGAGAGCAGCGTGACCGTGCTGTACCGCTTGGACAGCTTGGCAAACAGCAGCGAGAACAGCCACGCCACCACCTGCGTCAGCAGCAGCACCACCACCTGCCCCACGGTGCTGAGGCCCAGATCGGTGCCGATGTTGATGCAGTTGTCGATGATGGTGCCCACGCCGTCAATGTACAAAAAGAAGGCCAGCAGGAAGAACAGCACCTTGCGGTCCTCGCGGGCGATGCGTTTGAGCGTGCCGCCCAGCTTGGCAAACGCCGCGCGGATGGCATGGGGCTGGGGCTGGGTATAATTTTTCTGCCGGTAGTTGCGCAGCAGCGGCAGCGTGACCAGCAGCCACCACACCGCTGTGACCAAAAAGCCCGCCGGCCGGGAGAGGAAATCCGGCAGGAGCTTGAGCATATCCGGCCCCAGGACATAAAAGACCAGCGCAATGACAAACGGAATGCAGGACCCGATGTAGCCCCATGCGTAGCCGTAGGAGGACACCTCGTCCATACGGTCCTCGGTGGTGATATCGTTGAGCATGGAATCGTAGAAGGTGAGCGAACAGGAGTAGGCCACCTTGGTCACGATAAAAAGCAGGAGGAACAGAAGCCAGCTGGCTGCCACCCCGTTGAGGATGCAGCCGCCCACACCAATGAACACACTGGTGCGGAAGAAGATGAGCTTCGCGTCCTTCCGGTCGGACAAGGCCCCGCACACCGGGCCCAGCAGCGCCACCAGAACGGTGACCGCCGCGATCCCCGTGGCCCACATACCGGTGGCGTCCCCGGCGCTGAGCTTGCCCGGCCCTTCGCCGATGGCCAGCGCCTTGAACCAGATAGGGATGAGCGAGCAGGCCAGCATGGTAAAGGCCGAATTGCCCACATCGTACAAGATCCAGGAGATCTCGGCAGGGGTCAGCTTTTTTCTCAGGGTCTCAAACATGAATCCTTCCTCCATTTGTATCTCAGAAAACAGGGGCCGCGCTATTCAAAGTCGCGGTCGAAGCGGGCCGGCAGCTCTGCGCCGCTGTTCAGGTAGTCTGCCAGCGCCCCGGCCAACGCGGCGTATTCCGCCAGCGCCTGCGCGTACAGGCTGTCCAGCCTTGCAAGGGCGTCGCAGCAATCCTCCGGGATATCATCATCGATGAACAGGTCATCGAAACTGCTTCCTATGCCGAGCCGGCGGATCAGCGCGCGGAGCACCCGCTTCTTGATCCCGCGCGGGGAGTACAGCAGCCGCATCACCCGCACCTGCCCCCTGCTGGCGGCCAGCACAGTTTTAGGCGGGAAATCGAAGAACCGCGCGATCACCTCTGCGCGTGCGGGCGTGGGCTTCAGCGGCGCGCCCCGGTCCACCCGGGAGGGCGTCAGCCCATCCGCCCGCATCAGGTAGGCGTCATACACCGCCTCCAGCCGGTTGTGGGTAATGCCCAGGGCCTTGCGTGCCTCCTCCACATAGCCGTGGCAGGCGGAATCCAGGGTAAAGTGGGATAAAAAGCCCAGCAGGTAGGCCAGCATCTCCTCCCCGCCGCCGTTTTGCTCCCAGACGGGCTTTGCGTGCTCAAAAATGCGGCGGGCGGCGACATGGTGCATCTTATTGCCGTACCACGAGACCTCGTTCGGTTTGAGCGGATGGTAATAGAAAAACAGGTCCGGGCCATGTACGCCGATGTCATAAAGGCTGCGGTGCTGCTCCACCGCCTGCCGGAGCTCGGGCGGCAGGGAGGCGGCGCACTGGCCGCCAAACCGGTGGTGGGTATAGGTCGTGGGCATGGTTTTTGCTTCCTCCTGCGATACGCCGCAATGCGCAATTTGTCCTTTTCTGTAGTATACACTGATTTTCGCCCCACCGCAAGCAAGCCATCAGAATTTTACACAGGCAAAACGGAAAAACCGCGGTGCTGCCAGCGGCGGCGAGGAGCGGCAACGAGTTCTTGTCTGTTTTGTATATTCCCGCAAGCCGCAGAAGGGCAAGTGGTTTTGGTGCAGCGAGCCTTTGCAATAAATCCCTTTGCAAAGAAGAACCTCTGCTATAGAGAGCCTCCTTAATGAAAAAACTCTATGGGAATGATTCCTCAAACCCATAGAGTTTTTCTTTTATGCTTATCGGGATAAAACAGCAAAACAAAAAAGATGGATTCTCCTCTGTTTTCGTTCGCAAAA
>CAZYAX010000287.1:0-2657 GCA_964646195.1 uncultured Faecalibacterium sp.
TCGGCACGGCTCGCTCGGCAATCTGCATACCAGATTTATTCAGAGCTTCCCTTTATTTTACACACTCTGATCTTTATTCCTCCGGCGCCCTTTCCCCTGCCCGCCTATCCCTGTATGCAGGCCCCGGATAAGATTTGAACTTCAAATATTTTTAATATCAAAATACCTTGACAACGCCCCTGAACCCTGTTATACTGCCCTACGAACCTGACAAGTCTCTGACCAAATTGCGGCTAACGTTTAAACACTCCTTCATTGGCTGCGGCGCACATGCGTGACCGGAGCAGAGGCTGCCTTGGGCGCACACAGCCCCACGGTTCCCCACATATTGAGTACACAAACGCCTCTGCACCGGCGCAGTCCACTCCCCGGCACGCGGTTCAACGGTTACGGCTTGCGGCACCGCGCACAAGCAGAGGTCCCTGGAACAGGAGCTTGCCATGTCCCCCGCAAAGGATAAGATCCATACGTTTTTGGTGGAGGTTTTTCACGACGTGCTCCGCCTCGAAAGCGAAAACCTGCGCCAGAGCGGCTGCCGTGACCTCTCGGTCAGCGAAATGCATTTGCTTGAAGCCGCCGCGCAGGACGATGCCGGCTGCGGCATGGGGGCCTTGGCCGCACGGCTCTCGCTTTCGGCCGGCAGCGTGACCACCGCCGTCAACGCGCTGGTGCGCAAAGGGTATCTGGAGCGCACCCGCTGCGAGGCCGACCGCCGCCGCGTCACCGTCACGCTCACGCCCAAGGCGCACGAAGCGCTGGCCCACTACCGCCGGTTCCACACCCAACTGGTGGACACGGTCGCCTCCCAACTGGACGAGGCCGCGCTGGAGTCGCTGGGCGATGCGCTGGGCGTCCTGCACGGCTTTTTCCGCACTTTGTAATACCGTTCTCCCAATAAAACAGGGGAACAGCCGGTGCCGCCGGAATGCGTACCAACGCGTTCACCGGGATAGACCCAGAGGTTCCCTCGTCATTCTTTTATTCGTGAATCGTATAAAAGGGCCCTTGCCCTACGGAGGTTTTTGTTATGATCCGCATTCTCACCGATTCCGCGTCCGACATCCTGCCCGCCGAGGCGGCGCAGCTGGGCGTTACCGTCATCCCGCTGAACGTCACCTTTGAGGATGGCTCGGTCATCCGGGACGGCATCGATTTGCCCATCGAGGAGTTTTACACCCGCCTGACCCACTGCGGCAAGCTGCCCATGACCAGCCAGCCCAGCCCCGAGCTGTTTGAGCAGGCCTACGCGGAGGCGGCCGCCGCCGGCGATGAGGTGGTGGGCATCTTTTTGTCCAGCCAGCTGTCCGGCACCTTCCAGTGCGCCAGGCTGGCCGCCGAAATGGCCGAAGCGGACCATGTGTTCTTTGTGGACAGTGAAACGGTCTGCCTGGCCGAGGCGCTGCTGGTGCGGCTGGCCGTCCGCCTGCGCGGCGAGGGCAAAACCGCCGGGGCCATCGTGGCGGCGCTCGAAAACGCCAAAAAACATCTGCACCTCGTAGCCGTGATCGATGACCTGAAATATCTGCGCAAGGGCGGCCGCCTGCCCGCCGCCGTGGCCATTGCAGGCGGCATGCTGGGCATCAAGCCGCTGATCACCATCTGCGACGGCAAGGTCGCCATGGCCGGCAAAGCCCGCGGCCTGCCCGGCGCGTATGTGGCGCTGTTTAAAAAGATCGACGAGATGGGCGGCATCGACCCGGCTCAGGATACCGTGGCCGCCTACACCTCTTCGCCGCGGGAGATCGAGCCCATCCAGAACTACCTCACCCGCAACCTCAGCCTGCCGCAGGCCGCCGTAGGGCGCATCGGCTGCGTGATTGGCACCCACGCCGGCCCCGGGGCATTCGGCTTCGCCTTCTTCGACAAGCAAAGCGGCGCGGCGGAGTAAAAGATCCTGCGCCCAAACTTTTGCCATTTCTATCCGCATGAACAGCAAGGCCGCCCTGCAGCGCGCATCGTTTGACGCGCCGCAGGGCGGCTTTTGCTTTTGTTGCGTCGCCGCATTGATCGATCCGGCTGCGCCGGGCCGCGCAATGCGCACCAGACGCGGAGCGGGCCGCCGCTGTTAGACGTCTGGTTTTAAACCTGCTGCCTCTCGTCAGCCGTTTCGTCCACCATCCGCTCATATGCGCCGGTAAAGGCGCGCTCCGGCAGCGCGGCCGCCATGGCCAGCGCCGCCGCGCGGCGCTCGGCGTCCGTCATCTCGATCCCCAGCGGGGGAAAATTTTGCAGGATCGTCTCCAACTGCCGCTGTACCTGCCGCGCCACATAGATGCCGCGGTCGGTGAGGTAGATCTTTCCATAATGCGCTTTTACGATCATGCGGCGGTCCATCAACAGGTTCAGTACCCGCACCACCGAGGGCTTGGTGACGCCCAGCCTTTCGGCAATGCTGCGGGAGCTGACATCCAGGTGCGTGCGGGATACCTCATAGATCGCCAGCAGATAGCGCAGATGCGCTGCAGTAAGTTCCATCGTTTTTCTCCGCCTCTCTTATCCTTCAGGGCAAACCGTCCTCAGGGCACAGCCCACGCATAAAACCCGTCTCGCGGCCAAATGCATAGCTGGGGACGGGACTTCGGGCAAAGCCTGCCTCCTTGTGCATCGGGAGCTGCCCTTTTTCTAAGGAACCTCTGAACAAATCACGCCCTTCGGGC
>CAZYAX010000288.1:0-2646 GCA_964646195.1 uncultured Faecalibacterium sp.
CACCAGCAGGCTCTCATTGCCGCGGCCCATGCGTACCATGGTGTCGTAGATGGCCGCGTCGCCGTGAGGGTTGAGGTGCATGGTGCTTCCCACGATGTTGGCGGATTTGGTGCGCGGGCCCTTGAGCAGGCCCATACCGTACATGGTGTACAGCAGCTTGCGGTGCGCAGGCTTGAACCCGTCGATCTCGGGCAGCGCGCGGCTCACGATGACACTCATCGCGTAGGGCATATAGTTGGTCTCCAGCGTGCGCGTGATGGGGTCCTCCAGCACGCTGCCCGCGTTGAGGATCTCCACCCCATCGCCCAGCTGCGGGCGGGCGGGCTTGGGCGCCTTTTTATTCGTTTTTCTTGCCATCAGCGTTTCTCCTCATATAATAAGATTTGCAGATGATTTTGTAAGCGAATCTGCCAAGTTTACTCCATAAGATCAGCAGGCTTTGAGTTGCCCGTGATGCAATAGCTGTAGGACAGCAGGGCAAAGTTCTTTCCCTCCTGATTGAGCCGCAAGGCCGCTTCATGGAAAGTCCGTAGCTGCCCAAGAACGACTTCCCTGCGGGATCACGACAGATCCAGATCATCCAGATACTCGGCGCCGTGCTCGGCGATATGCTCCTTGCGGCCCTGGAGGTTATCCCCCAGCATCACGTCGAACATCCAAGCCGTGGCTTCGGCGTCGGTAGGCATCACCTTGATCAGGCGGCGGCTGGCGGGGTTCATGGTGGTGAGCCACATCATCTCGGGGTCGTTTTCGCCCAGGCCCTTGGAGCGCTGGATCGTATATTTCTTCTCGCCGATCTTCTTTAAAAAAGCCGCCTTTTCGGCCTCGGTGTAGGCAAAATAGGTGTGGTCCTTGGTGTTGATCTCATACAGGGGCGACTCTGCAATATACACATACCCCTCTTTGATCAGGGTGGGCGTCAGCCGGTAGAGCATAGCCAGCACCAGCGTGCGGATTTGGTAGCCGTCCACGTCGGCGTCCGTGCAGATAACGATCTTGTTAAAGCGCAGGTTTTCCAGGCTGAAGGTGGCCAGCTCCTTATTGTATTTGCCGCCCAGCTCGATGCCGCAGCCCATCACCTTGATCAGATCCACGATGACGTCCGATTTAAAAATGCGGGCGTAGTCCGCCTTGAGGCAGTTCAAAATCTTGCCGCGCACCGGCATGATAGCCTGGAACTCGCTGTCCCGGCTGGTCTTGACCGCGCCCATGGCCGAATCACCCTCCACAATATACAGCTCGCGGCGGGCGGGGTCCTTGGAGCGGCAGTCCACAAACTTCTGCACCCGGTTGGCCAGATCGATCTGGGTGGCAAGGGTCTTTTTGATGCTCTGGCGGGTCTTTTCAGCATGCTCGCGGCTCTGCTTGTTCACCAGCACCTGCTGGCACAGCTTTTGGGCCTCGTCCGGCTTCTCAATGAAATACACCTCCAGGTAATGCTTTAAAAAATCGGTCATGGCCTGGGACACGAATTTGTTCGTAATGGCCTTTTTGGTCTGGTTCTCGTAGCTGGTACGGGTGGAAAAGCTGGACGACACATATACCAGGCAGTCCTGCACGTCCTGAAAAGTGACGCCATTCTCCCCCTTTTTATAGAGGTTTTTCTCCTTTAGATACTTGTTGATCTGGTAGACGAACGCCGTGCGCACCGCGTGCTCGGGGCTGCCGCCGTGCTCCAGCCAGGAGGAGTTGTGGTAGTATTCCAGCATCTGCACCTTGTTGGAAAAGCAGAACGCCGCGCTCATGCGCACCTTGTAGTCCGGCTGGTCCTCCCGGTCGCGGCCCGTCGCCTCGGACTCGCAGGTGTACACCGGCGTGAGGGCATCCTCGCCGGCCGTCTCCTGCACATAATCCGAAATGCCGTGCTCATAGCACCAGCTCTCCTGCCAAGGCTTGCCGGTGGCGGGGTCAGGCTCCTTTTCGTCGGTATAGTTCAGGGTGAGGCCCGCGTTTACCACGGCCTGGCGGCGCAGCACGTCCCGGTAATAGCTGCCGGGCACGTCAATGTCGGTAAACACCTCGTCATCCGGCTTCCAGTGGATGATGCTGCCCGTGCGGCGGCCTTTATAGGGCTCCTTCTTCAGGCCGCCCACGTTTTCGCCCTTTTTAAAGTCCAGGTGATAGTGGAACCCGTCGCGGTAGATATCCGCCGCCATCCACGCCGAGGAATACTGCGTGGCGCACAGGCCCAGGCCGTTGAGGCCCAGGCTGAATTCGTAGTTATCGGCCCCTTCGCCGTATTTGCCGCCTGCGTACATCTCGCAAAACACAAGCTCCCAGTTGTAGCGGTTTTCGCCGTTGTTCCAGTCCACGGGCATACCGCGGCCAAAATCCTCCACCTGCACGCTGCCGTCCTTGTAGCGGGTGACGTTGATGCGGTCGCCGTGGCCGTCGCGCGCCTCGTCGATGGAGTTAGAGATGATCTCAAAGATGGAGTGGGCGCAGCCCTCCACGCCGTCCGAGCCAAAGATAACGGCCGGGCGCTTGCGCACACGGTCAGCGCCTTTCAGTGAGGTGATGCTCTCATTGCCATATTCTTTCTTTCGTGCCATAATTCCCTCCGGAGCGTTGGTTCTATAGAGTCTGTTCAAAAGATTATTTAACCACACTGCCGCTATAAAAGTCAAATCCTTTCCCAAAGCGCGC
>CAZYAX010000289.1:0-2643 GCA_964646195.1 uncultured Faecalibacterium sp.
CGGCACAGGGTCCGGAATCTCAAATACATAGCGCTCGGTGGCGTTGATCACGGTGGTGCCGCCGCGGGTGCAGACGCGGGGCAGCTTGAGGTCGTAGGTGAGATGGATGTGGCCGTGGATGTACCACTGGGGCCGGTAGCGGTCTAAAAGCGCATTGAAGCACTCGAAGCCCCGGTGGGCCGGATCCTCGCCGTCGTTCAGGCTGCGGGCGGGGGAGTGGGTCATCAGCAGGTCGATGCCGCCCGCGCGGAAGACCGCCCAGCGCAGCCGGGCGATGCGGCGTTTCATGCCGCGCTCGGAGTACTGATAGGTGTCCGTTTTGTTATAGCGGATGCTCCCGCCCAGGCCCATGATGCGCAGCCCCTTGTAGATATAGACCCGGCCGTCCACACAGGTGCAGCCGCCCGGCTCGTGGCCGGTGTAGCAGCCGTCGTGGTTGCCATGGACGTACAGGATGGGCGCAGTGGTAAAATTAGTGATGTGCTCCAGATACTCGATGGGCAGGTCACCGCAGGACAAAATCAGGTCGATACCCTCAAAGCGCTCTTTGGAACAAAAATCCCAAAACGCCTTGCAAGGCACATCCGAGATGGCAAGTATCTTCACGTCCGCTTCGCTCCTCGTTCCGTTTATTCTTTGATGATGTCCAGGCCGTGGGTGTCCGCCAAAAGGCGGGCCTTCACGTCCAATGTATCGTAGTGGGGCAGCGTGCCCATGACGCATTCGTCCAGCCAGTCCATGAGCATCAGTTCATCGGGCGTATAGCTGGGGCGGCTGATGCTGTGGACGGTGTGGCCCTGGCCGTAGACCTGGGTGGGGAAGATGTTCAGCGAGCCGTCCCGCAGCTGCTTTTCCATCAGGTTCAGCAGCTGGAGCGTGCCTACGGGCAGCCCATCGCTGTAAGAAATCTCCACCGAGCCGCTTCGCATGCCCCACCAGTAGTTGATGGCGCGGCTGCTGGGGGCGCTGTCCCAGGTGCCGTTGAGGATGGAGCGCACGATGGCCGTGTAGATCACGTCCCACCGCCAGATGGGTAATGCCAGCGGCTCCAGCGCGCCCTCGGGCGTGCGGCGGCACAGGCCATAGTCCCGATGGACGTCAGCCGCCTCGCGGGAGTCGCGGGCGTAAAACACGGTCACATCCGGCCGGTCGGAGAAGTCCAGTGGGCGGGCGGAGCCGGTCTGGCAGCCCCAGCGCAGCAGGATGCGGGCGTCCGGGCGCACGGCGCGGGCCCCCTGCGCAAAGGCGTTGATGGCGGCGGGTACGCCATAGATGGGGTAGGCGGCCACATAGCCGATGAGGCTGCTGGGCGAGAGGATGGCCGCCAGTATGCCCAGAAGATAGGTGGCCTCAAAGGTGCGCGGGTAATAGGTGCGCACCTTGGGGTGGGGCGTGTTGAGGGAGCAGTTGAGGATCTTGACCTTGGGATGCTGAGCGGCTACCTTGAGGCAGGCGGTCATCATGCGCACGCTGGAGGTGAACACCACATCCGCACCGTCGTGAACCACCTCCTCCAGTACCTGCTCCGCGTCCACAGCTGGGTCCACGTTCTCCCGGTGCTCGATGTGCAGCCGCTCCGGGAAGGTGCGCTCCAGCACGGCGCGGGCGCCGTCGTGGGCCTTGACCCAGGCGCTGGTCTCCGGGCTGTGCTCGTGCAGGAACACAAGGTTCAGCTCGCTGGGCCGCGGGATAAACAGATTGAGCGTGGAGCGCAGCGGGGAGTCGGCGGGGGCGTCCTTGGGTTCCAGCGAAAGCTCCACGGCGTTGGGCTGGGTGAGCACGGTGATCTCGTCCCACAGCTTGGAGAGATTGGCCTTGATCTGGGCGGGGGTGCTGTCGCAGGCGGTGGCGTAGCGGTACACCGAGAGGTACACCAGCATGGCGTCGCCGGCAGTCAGCGGCAGCTGCGCGCCGCCTAACGCCTTGAACTGCTGGCGGAAGATGGTGTAAAAGGACGAAAACTTAAGCCGGTCATCATCGGTCCAGCTCTCATCGGATGCCTTGCACACCGCCGTTTGCAGTTTGGCAAAGCTGCCCGGGCGGGAGAAAAACACGTCGTTTACATGGGAGAGCCTGTAAAAATCCAGAAATTCATAGTACAGGCGGCTCTCGGGGCTGTCGGTGCGCGCAGGGATCAGCCGCGTGACCGTGCCGGGGATGGTGACAGCATCAAAGTGTTTGAGCACTGAGACGCGCTTGTTGCCCTCCACCACATAAAAGCGGTTCAGGAACTCGTAGGCCTCGATGGGCGTGTGGATGCCCTCGGAAAGGTGGGCGTCGCACAGGTTGGACCACTTGTGGGCAAACTCGGTGTCCGTGCCCAGCAGGGGCATGAAGTTGGGGGCAAAGGCGGTGTGGCGGCCGCTGGTCTTGGTGCCGGCGATGCTGTCCGCCGGGATATTGACAAGGCCGAGCGGCTCCTGGGAGACGATGTTGGTGTTGACCAGGATATCGTCCAGCACGGCGAGGTACGGCGACTGGCCGCGCGCGATGCACATACGGTAAGCGCGCTGGCCGGCGCGCAGCGCTGCTTTATAATCTTCGAGCATAATGGCTCCTTTCTCTATGGAAAACAGGCGGATATCTATGGAATCTCTGAACAAATCACGCCCTTCGGGCTTGGCACGCATCTTGCCGGCTGCG
>CAZYAX010000290.1:0-2639 GCA_964646195.1 uncultured Faecalibacterium sp.
GGCTCGCCCGGCAATCTGCATACCAGATTTATTCAGAGCTTCCCTAAAACCGGCTTGTGCCGCCCATGACGTGATGGCGCGCGCCTTGTACCTTATAGAATGGCCTGAAAAAGGCTGGAAAGGACTCTCCCATGATATATCGACTCTTGGCAAGCGATTACGACAACACCCTCGTGCCCTTTGGGGAAGCCTGCCCGCGCCCGGCGGTGGTAAAGGCCGTGCAGCGCATGCAGGCGGCGGGCGGCAAATTTGTGCTGTGCACCGGCCGGGCCTATGCCGCGGTGAGCGGCCCCGGGCAGCTGGGCGGTATCCGGTTCGACTACGCCATCACCTGCAACGGGGCCTGCGTGGTGGATCGCAGCGGCGCGTGCGCGGCCGAGCATCCGCTCACGCCGGAGGAAATGTACGCGCTGGTGGATTACTGCGAAGATTTTGACTTCCCGCTGCAATTCGCCTTCCGGGACGGGTACTACGCTTATGTGGGCTACGAGGCGTTCCGGGAGCTGTATGGCAAAGCGCCCGGCTCCGGCCTCACTGTGAAGGACGGCGAGGATCAGAACCGCCACCTCATCGATATGCCCCACGCCGCGTTTGCACTGCTCACCGACGAAGGCCTGGCGGGCTTTGCGCGCAAATACGGCTACCTGGGCCTGCACATGATGCGGGTGGGCCCGAACCGGCCCGGCGGGCTGCAAAGCTATGACATCGTGCGCGGCGGGATGGATAAGGCCGTGGGCCTGGCCGACCTGTGCCGGGCGATGGGCATCGGCCTGGAGCAGGCCGTAGCGGCGGGCGATTCCGCCAACGACTGCGGTATGTTGCGCGCAGCGGGCCTGGGCTGCTGCATGGCCAACGGCACGCCGGACGCCAAAGAGGCGGCCGATCGCGTCATCGGGGACGTGCGGGAGGACGGCCTGGCCGCCCTCATCGAGGAGCTTTGGTTCGGCGGCCCGGAAACCACGCCCTCCGGCGCGGCGTTTGGCTCTGCCTGGGAGGGTGTGGAATGAGCTTTGCACCAGTGTACGGCGCGCACAGCCGCGCGCTGATCCTGGGCACCTGGCCCAGCCCCAAAAGCCGGGAGATGGCCTTTTACTACGGCCACCCGCAAAACCACTTTTGGCCCCTGCTGGCGCGTCTCACCGGCGAGCCGGTGCCCGCGCGGGAGGACGTGGAGGCCAAAAAGCAGATCATCCTGCGCCACGGGCTGGCCCTGTGGGACACACTGGCCAGCTGCACCATCACCGGCGCGTCGGATGCCTCCATCCGGGACGTGGTGCCCAACGATATTGCCGCACTGCTGCGGGCCGCGCCCATCGAGGCGGTGCTGTGCAACGGGGCCACCGCCCACCGCATCTACACCCAGTACCTGCTGCCGGTCAGCGGCATCCCGGCGGCAAAGCTGCCTAGCACCAGCCCGGCCAACGCCGCCTGCCGCCCCGCCCAGCTGGAGGCTGCCTGGCGTGCGGCGCTGGAGCCCTGGCTCATGTGAGGCCGGCGCCTGCCGCCTTTATGCCAACGCTGCCCCTGCCGTGCCCATCGGTAACGTGGGTGAGCTCGCGGATCATAGGAGCTCTCCCTGTTTATCCCCTTTTGTGATCCATTGGGACCGGGAAGCCGGGCGCCCCGGCCTTTCCTCCTCTTGAAGTAAGTATAGCGGACAAAGCCCGACAACCTCTGTCATGCTTTGCGAATTTTCCGTAGTGCGCCCACCCTTTCCGGCAGCGCACGCAAAAAGGCCCCGTGCGGAGGTTTCTCCCACGCACAGGGGCCCTTTCTGTTTTGGTTTTGTACGCCGGTTTTCCGGCCATCCGGCCAGAAGGATATTTTGCCGGCGGTGGCTGCCTTCCTCAGCCCATTTTGCTCTGCTTGCGCGGCTGCCTTATCCGGCCTTAACAGGTTTCATCCACCGAGGTTTTATTTTGCCGGCCGCTCACTGCATCCAGCGGTTGCCGTAGCTGCAATACAGCGCGCTTTGGGTATAGGCATCCTCCACCTTGTGGCCGCAGGCCGCGCACACCAATGTGACGCGCACGCTGCGCTCATTTTGGGTGTCCTTATACTTCACCGTGCCGCCGTGGCTGCACACCGAGCTGGAACCTTCCTTCCATGCTCCGATCTGTGCGCCGTGGCTGTACAAGTCGCCGCCGCACTTGGGGCATACGCCGACGGCTACCGGCATCGGGCTGGCCTGGATGCCTTCGAGAAAGGCCCGCATGGCGTTTTTATCCATCCGCCCGCCCACGCTGCGCACCTCCACGGTGCAGGCGCCCATGGTATAGTACACCGTGCCGATCGAATTGGAATCAAAATCTGCGCCGTAGCAGTCGTACAGCAGCACCTCGCCGGAAAACTGCCGCACGCCCAGCTGCTGGGCCGCCTTGGCCTCGGTGGTATAGTAAACGGATACCTGCCCGCCCGTGCCCTGGTACGTCAGCGTTACCCCGCCGGAAGAGGTCTCGGTCTTTTGCAGCGTGTAGCCGCTGACCGATGTTTTGGCCGACGGGCCCGCCGCCAATGCGCCGCCTGCGCACAGCGCCAGCAGCACAAGGGATAAAAGCAGGGCCAGACATTGTTTCAAGCGATGGGTCTTCATACCGTAACACCTCCGATTCGTCAGGAGCGATCCATTGTTTTTTCTT
>CAZYAX010000291.1:0-2614 GCA_964646195.1 uncultured Faecalibacterium sp.
ACTATATGGCCAAGCAGATGATCCGCATGATCTGCAAGCTGGGCGATCTCATCAACAACGACCCCGCCGTGCGCGATAAGCTGCGCGTGGTCTATCTGGAGGAGTACTGCGTCTCCCTCAGCGAGCATCTGATGCCCGCGTCCGAGGTGTCCGAGCAGATCTCTCTGGCCGGCACCGAGGCTTCCGGCACCGGCAACATGAAGTTTATGCTCAACGGCGCGATCACGCTGGGCACTCTGGACGGCGCAAACGTGGAGATCACAGAGTCCGCCGGCGAGGAGAACGAGATCATCTTCGGTATGCTCACGCCGGAGGTCAACAATATGAAGGCCATGGGCTACCACCCCAACGCCTTTATCATGGGCGACGACGTGGCCAACAGCGTGCTCAACTTCCTGGAGCGCGGCTGGAACGGCGAAAACTTCCACGAGGTCACCTCCAACCTGCGCACCAGCGACCCGTATATGGTAATGGCGGACTTCCGCGATTACCGCCGCGCCCAGAACGATTTGCTGCGCCTGTACGCCGACCGCGAGAACTGGGCCCGCATGAGCCTGAAGAACATTGCCAACAGCGGCATCTTCAGCGCCGACCGCGCTGTCACGGATTACGCGCGTGATATCTGGGGCGCCCCATTCGTCAAGTAATCGGGCAGGTTCCAGCCGGCGCCCCACGCGCAAGGCTTTTTGCCGCCAACAAATTGCAAGCCCCGGTGCACATCCCTGCCCGGGGCTTTTTTCGGAAAGGGTTTGAACCATTTTGTCTTGTCTGTTCAATAGCTTCGATATTTATTATAAGCGTCCGTTCGGCGCGCTGTTCGCCGGGCAGAGCGTCCATCTGTGCCTCACCGTCCCGGAGGAATATGGCTATGTGGACCCACACCTTGTTCTCCAAAAGGAGGGCAAGTACGACCAGCCTGTCCACTACCGCATGACCTTTAACGGGCAGACCCCGCATGTGAACCATTTTTCGGTCGATGTAAAAATCGAGAGCTCCGGCCTGTATTTCTACTATTTTGATCTGTACACCGATTTCCGCTGCATCTACCGCGGCGCCGACAACTGCGGCGTGCTGAGCTGGACGGGCGGCGAGCGCTGGCAGCTCACCGTCTGCGAAGCGGATTTTGAAACGCCGGACTGCGTGAAGGGCGGCGTGTTCTACCAGATCTTCCCGGATCGCTTCTGCGAAGGGGTGGAAAATAAGCCCATGCCCTTTGAGGACCGCATCTACCGCGCCGACAAGCATGCCGAGCCGTTCTGGCAGCCGAATGAAACCGGCGGCCACCTGAACCACGATTATTTTGGCGGCGACCTCAAGGGCATCCAGATTAAGCTGCCCTATCTGAAGGAGCTGGGCGTGACCTTCATCTACCTCAACCCTATTTTTGAAGCGCACTCCAACCACCGCTACAACACCGCCGACTACATGAACGTGGATCCGCTGCTTGGCACCAACGAGGATTTTGAGACGCTGTGCCGGGAGGCCAAGCGCTTCGGCATCGGCATCATCCTGGACGGCGTGTTCAGCCATACCGGCTCGGACAGCATCTACTTTAACCGCGAGGGCCGCTACGGCGACGGAGGCGCATGGAGGGATGAGCACTCCCCCTATCGCTCCTGGTACGATTTTTCGGACGATTACGCGTGCGGCTACCGCAGCTGGTGGGGCTTCCCCACCCTGCCGGAGGTCAACGAGGAGGACCCCTCTTATGTGGACTTTATCACCGGGCCGGGCGGCGTGATCGACACCTGGCTGCGGCGCGGCGCGGCGGGCTTTCGCCTGGATGTGGCCGACGAGCTGCCGGACAGCTTTATCGAGAAGATCCGCATTGCCGTCAAGCGGGTGGGGCCGGAAAAGTTTTTGCTGGGCGAGGTGTGGGAGAACGCCACCAACAAGTTCTCCTACGGCAAGCGCCGCACTTACCTGCTGGGCAAGGGGCTGGACAGCGTGATGAACTATCCCTTTAAAAATGCGGTGCTGGACTTTGTGCGCGGGCAGGACGCCAAAAAGACCGCGCTGGATATCCTGACCATCTGCGAAAATTATCCCGCGCCCGCGTTGCACACGCTGCTCAACATCCTCTCCACCCACGACACCGAGCGTGCGCTGACCGTGATCGCCGACGAGCCGGCCAACGGGCGCGGCCGCGAATGGCAGAGCGGCCGCTGCGTGACCGGTGAGGCCTACGAGGACGGTATGCTCCGGCTGCGCATGGCGTTTGCCATGATCTATACGCTGCCCGGTGTGCCTTGCGTCTACTACGGCGACGAGATCGGTATGCAGGGCTACCGCGACCCGTTCAACCGCGCCTTCTACCGCTGGGGTACCCCGGAGACCCGGCTGCGCCCGGTGCTGGCACAGCTGGCCGAGCTGCGCCGCACCTGCGAGGCCTTCCGCACCGGCGCGTTCCGCCTGGTGCGTGCAGACGGCGGGCTGCTGCACTACCAGCGTGTGGGCGCTTTTGAAACGGCCGATATCATCCTCAACTGCTCCGAGCACATCGCCGTCGAGACCGTTTCGGGCGGCAAGAGCACCGAGGTAAACCCCATGGGCTTTACTATCCTGGTGGAAGAAAACGGCCATAACCCCAACCACAGCTACTACGATTATAAGT
>CAZYAX010000292.1:0-2613 GCA_964646195.1 uncultured Faecalibacterium sp.
CGGCAATCTGCATACCAGATTTATTCAGAGCTTCCTAAGGAGTTTTGCTATGCCCCATCGCTATTTTACCACCGAAGTCGCGGACGGCGCCGCCGTGCTGCGCGGCGCGGATGCGCACCACCTGGCCCGCGTCATGCGCGCGCGGCTGGGCGATACCGTGATCCTCTGCGACGGCAAGGCCGTGGAATACACCGCCACCATCACCGGCTTCGGCGAGAACCGGGTGGATTTTTCGGTCGAGGAGGGCTACCCCAGCGCAGCCGAACCCACGGTGGAGGTGACCCTGTTTGCCGGCTATCCCAAGCAGGACAAGCTGGAGGAGATCATCCGCCACGGCGTGGAGCTGGGCTGCACCCATTTCGTGCCGTTTTTCAGCCGGTACTGCGTGGCCGCGCCCAAAAAGGAGGAGCAGAAAAACATCCGCTACAACCGCATCGCGTTTGAGGCCGCCAAGCAGTGCGGCCGCGGCGTACTGCCGGACGTGGCGATGCCGCTGCCCAACTTCGGCGCCGTATGCCGGGAGTTTAGCCGCTACGGCCTCGTGCTGTTCTTTTACGAGTGCGGCGGCCTGCCGCTGCGCACGCTGCTCAGGCAGGCAGGCCCCGCGCCCCGGAGCATTGCGCTGGTCACCGGCGCGGAGGGCGGTTTTGCTGCCGAGGAGGCGCAGGCCGCCGCCCAGGCCGGCGCGCAGACCGTAGGTCTGGGCCCCCGCATCCTGCGGTGCGAGACTGCGCCGCTGGCCGCCCTTTCGGCGGTCATGGCCCTGACCGGCAACCTGGAATAAGCCCCCAAACGCACACCGGCCCCCGGAAGCGCGGCAAAACGCCTCCGGGGGCCGGTTTTTTGTTTCGTTTTTGTTCATTGCATTTTTTGGGAGCTTTCTTTTATGGCCCTGCCGCCGCGGCGCACGCTCCTGCCAGCAGGGCGCGCCGTTCTCGCCATGCTGCCGGGAAACGCGCCGGCTGCGGCTCTCCCGCTCTGTCTCGGGCCGTCAGCGGGGGGCCCGGTCGGAAAGCCAGTTGCCCGATTGGCCCGAGCCGTCGCCGCCGCTGTACGCCTGCTTCATCAGCTCGGCCATCAGCTCCGACTTCCGGTTTTTATATTCCTTTTCGGCCTGGTCGGCCAGCGCGGTGCTCTGGCCGTTCTCGGTGAGGATGCGGCGCAGCTCGGCCACGATCTCCGCGACCTTGGCGTCGCACTCCTTCTCCATCGCGGAGAGGTCACCCTTTTTGGACAGCACGATCGCAATCTTGTTCACCAGATTGCGGGACGATTCCGGCAGGGCCTGGTATTCGTCGAAGGCATCCCACATGATCTCGTACATACGGGTCTCATATTCCTCTTCCATCCCCTTGAGCGCCTGCACCTGTACATCGGCCTGCTGCTCCCAGGTGAGCTCACTGCTCCCCGGCGTGGCTGACGGGGCCAAAGCCTCGGACGCCGCCGGCGCGGAAGGCGTGGGGGAGGCCGGCGCAGCGCTGGGCGTTGCCGCCGTGCTGGAAGGTGCGGCCGGCAGAGAGGCCGATGGAGACGGCGTCGCGGTCTGCTCCGGCGCAGCCGGTGATCCCGCACCGGCGGGAGAGGAAGCATCGCCCTCCTGCCAGGAGGAGGCGGGGTCTTCGCTTGCCGCTTCCGAACCCGGCGCGGCGGTACCGTCCGGCTCTGAAGCCGCGCTGCCGGCCGCCGGCAGCACCTCCAACGCGCTCGAGCTTACCGGCGAGGGCATCGGCAAAACGCCGGTCGCCTGCAAGACGGCCCGCACATAGGTCCAGTTCCATGCAATAATTGCGGCGAAAACAAGCGCTGCCACAGCCACGGCCATAAGGATCCACTTTGCGATTCCCTTTTTTGTTGCTTTTGGATTTCCCATCAAGTTCTACCTTTCCAGTCTGTCTGACCTGTCCCTTGCCGCAGCCTGATTTCTCTATAGCCTCCCGCAGATTTATCCAAGCACCACCACGCCCAGCACCTGCAAACCGTACAGCTTGCAGGCCCGCAGCTCCGCTTTCAGCTCCTCAAGCCGGGTTTTGCCCAGCGTGACCACAAGGAATACGCCGCCGGCTTTCTTCCCGGCCTTCAGCGTATCTGCCTCGGTATGCAGAACACCGCTGTACACCGGCTTGGCGCTGCGCTGCTTCACATCCCGGATCAGGGCGGAGGCGGCGTCATCCTCGCCGGTCTGGCAGAATACGATCTCCTCCGCCGGCAAAAGCGCCAGCGCACAGGACAGGTACTCCGGCGTGCAGGCGGCCGGCTTGCGGCCGCTTTCCCAGCGCGCAATGGCCCGGTCCAGTCTGTTTTTCGTTTCGGGCGCATTTTCCACGCGCCCCAGCAGGGGCAGCCTGTATTGCTCGGTGATCACGTCGATCTGCCGGACCGTGCCGCTCACCAAGTAGGCGACCACCCACCACAGGCCCCAGCAGACGCAGGCCACAAGCGCCATGATCACCGGCCATTTCACGGCGCTCACGAACATGCTTGTTATTTCGACCTCATCGTTATAGTACTCGTTGTAGTATTCCATCTCGTCGCTGCTCAGGCCGTCAAAATACTCTTCCAGAGTTTCCTGCATCTCGATCGCCGTTTTAAGCGCATCGTTTTTAGCACTTATAA
>CAZYAX010000293.1:0-2613 GCA_964646195.1 uncultured Faecalibacterium sp.
GGAGGCGCCTTTGATCGTCCGGTTTTATTGTAGCACAGCGCAGGCCCTCCGCGCAACAGAGCCGCGGCGGGGCAAGCGCGGCCCGCCCATGAACGCCCGCGCAGCGCGGCCCGGTCACCGGAACAGCCGCACCAGCCCGTCCACGACAGGCCCGGGGTCGCCGTCATCGTTGCCGAACAGCAGCCATGGCACCATGTCCACAAAGAAATGCCGGATGTCGCCCCACAGCGTGCCGGAGGGGGAGAAGTTGTAGGTACCGATGTCCCGCACATCGGCGATCAGCCTGCCCCAGGCGTCGTAGATGGCCTCCCGGCAGCCGTCCGGGGATACATACTTTACGTTTTCGCCGAACACGCGGGAGGTAAACTGGTGCAGCATCGCGGAGGGACCCACGGGGTCGGTGTCCGGCCCCAGCCAGCCCGCTGCGATGGCCTCCTCCCGCGTACATGGGATGTCGATATTCAGTGCCGCGCGCACGTCAAAGTGCACCACCTGCAGCCGGTAGACCGCCGTGGCTGCCAGCGCCGTGAGCGCCGCCTTGAGCGACTGCTGCTTGAGCGCTATCGCGGCCGAGAGCGCCGCAAAGCCCGCCGTGACCCAGCGCGGCCAGCTGCCCTCCGGGTCGCTGGTGTTCACCGGATTGTTGAGGCCGTAGGCGAACAGATTCCCGCCCAGCAGCGTGCCGCCGGGGCCGGCAATGCCCTCGTCCGCGCTGATAAACCGGCCCAGCTGCGGGTCATAGTAGCGGCTGCCCAGGTAGTACAGCCCCGTCTCGGTGTCGTAAATGTAGCCCCGGTAGCGCAGCGGGTTCAGCCGGCCCAGCGTGTCCGCCAGAGGGCCAGTCACGGCCAGCGGCGCGCCCCAGGCGTCGTAGGCGTACTCCACGGCCAGGCAGCCCGCAGCGTCCACCAGGCCCACCACGTCCCCCTGCAAATCACGCAGGCAGAAATAAATTTCGCCGTTCCAGTCCAGAAAGGCTGCGCCCTCGCCATCGTAGCCGAAGCGCAGGGTGTCCGTGCCGTTGGTCAGGCAGGTGAGCTTGCCGTCCACATAGGCATACTGCCAGACGGTGCCGTCCACCGTCTTTTGGGTGCGCCGGCCCTCCGCGTCGTAGGCAAAGGCCAGCTCCCGGCCCAGGCCGGTCATGCCGGCCAGCTGCCGCCCGCAGGCCCAACGGTAGCTCCACACGCCGTCCTCCAGCAGGTTTCCGGCCCCGTCGCTCTCCATCGCGCGGCCGCCGCAGCGTTGCAGCAAATCGCCCCACTGCCCCTCCTGATAGGCATATTCTACCACCTGTTCGGGCTCGCCCAGCGCGCCCTGCGTGTAGGCGTACTCCGCCTTTTGCAGGATGTTGCCTCCGGCGTCGTAGGTCCAGACCCAGCTTTTGCCGGCGCGCTGGTTGTCCTCCCGCACCAGCTGGCCCGCCTCGTCGTAGGTATAGGCGGTGGTATAGGCCCCGTCCCAGACGGTGCGGATGTTGCCGTTGCCATCGTAGGTGTAGCGGGCTTCCGCGCCGCCCTGGGCAAACGCGCTGCTCCACGCCGCCACGCGGGAGGAGCTTTGCCCGTCCTCTGCGGGCAGATACTCCACCGTGCGGGTCACCACCGGCACACCTTGATACAGCAGCGTCTGGTTCATAAGGCGTCCGCCGCTGCCGTAGGTATAGGTTGCCGCCGCGCTGCCGTACTCGGCCCGCACCAGGCGGCCCGCCGCATCGTAGGAGAAGGCCGCCGCGCTGCGTGCGCCGTTTTGCGTCTCGATGATCCCGGTGAGGTGGTTTTCCCCGTCGTACTCCCACTGCACGCTCTGGGCAAAGCCCTCCGCCGTGCGTTCCTGCGCAGTCAGGCGCCCCGCGGCGTCGTATTCGTAGCGGGTCTGCGCCCCGTCCGGGCCCTCGTCCACTGCCACCGGACGGCCCGCGGCATCGTACCGGTAGCAGGTTTCGGTGCGGGCGTCGCCGTTCCACTGGCTGGACGCCAGCCGCCCGGCCTCGTCGTACTGCCGGATCACGGTGTCCCCGTTGCCGTATGCCGCCTCGGCGGGCTCCTCCGCTTCAGCACTGCCGTAGCGGTAGGCCGCCAGCGTCCGGCCGCCCACCTGCACCTCGGTCAGGCGGCCCTCCTCATCGTAAAAAAAGCGGTACGCTGTGGAGGCCGTTTCCGTATTGCTGTGAGTCAGCGAGGCGAGCCGCCCGTTTTCGTAGCCGTACCGGCTGGCGATGGCGTTCAGCCCGCCGGCCAGGCCGCTCACCGCCTTCTCCAGCGCGGCCAGCCGGCAGCTTCCATCGTAGAGATAGCTGGTGCGGGTCGCGGCGGTGTCCTCCGGGCCCTGCACCCAGCGCAGCAGCCCGGCCTCCCCGTCAAACCCATAAAGCGCCGTATTGCCCAGCTCGTCGGTGACGAGCGAAAGCTGCTCCGGCGGTTCTGTCTCCTCTGCTTCCTCCTGCGCGGCGGCCGGTGCCGCAAACGATTCCGGCTGCCTTGGCTGTGGCGTTTCCTGCGGCAGCTGCGGTGCGGCAAAGAGCGCCGCAAGCGGCTCCTCCTCTCCTGTTTCCTGCGGCGCGGCGGCCAGCGCCGCAAGCGGCAGCGCTCCGGCCAGCATGGCCGCCGCCAG
>CAZYAX010000294.1:0-2604 GCA_964646195.1 uncultured Faecalibacterium sp.
TTTTTCGCCGTATGGTGGTTGCTTTGCCGCCATTTTGCAGGCTTTTCTTTTTGCCTGTGTCAGCCATTTTCTGTCCACCACTCCCAAAACGCCAAAATAAAAAGAGCGCGGAAGCCACCGCTTCCATGCTCTTTTCATTCAAGTGCCGCCGACGGGGGTCGAACCCGTACTCTGTCTCCAGAAAGGGATTTTAAGTCCCTCGTGTCTGCCTATTTCACCACAGCGGCGTCTGCGGTTCTAATAATACAATAAACCTCTTGGTTTGTCAATAATCCCAGCAGCGGAATGATTGACCCCATCTGGCCACCGCCCCCGCATCGATACATTTTAAGCCTGTTTCCGGCGCAATGTATCCCGTCGAAGGAAGGTCAGGCCCCAGATAGAATTTTCCGTTTTCTCTTGACGCGCTTTACCGTATGCCTGTATAACTGGCCTACACCGTTTTCCATTTTAGGGCGCCCTTGAACAGAGCGCAGCCAAAGCCTTTTCCGCATTTCCGGCTGCACGGCTGGCTGCGCGCCCCGCCCGCCGGACCACTTCCAGAGCAATTCTCCGATGCAAAAGCTCTTCAAGGGGCCTCTCTGCAAACCGTTCTGTTGGCTTTCACTTTGGCGGCACCGCGTACATTTATGCCGCTGCGCTCACACCTTGCCGCCGTGCAGCTTTGCGTACATGCTGGCGCGGCACTCCGCCACGGCGGGGGTCATGTTGACATAATGCTTGTGCGGGCACTCGATGCGCAGCTCGCTCTCCCAGGTCTCATGGGTGAGCTGGCGGGCCACATAGTCCCGCTTTTCGGCGATGGATGGCAGCTCGATGGCCAGCTTGCCATCCAAAATGTGCGGCACCAGCAGCTTTTTGACCGCCGCCGGCGTGATGGTGACCGTGCGCTCGATGGCGTCCGGGTCCAGGTTGACCATTGTCACCGGCTCACCGGCCCGGATCTCCTCGCCGTCCATGGCGATCAGGTCGCACTGGGCCTGACCGTTGGCGTCGTAGAGGCGCCAGGGCATCTTTTTGCCCGGAATGATCGCCTTGCTGGCGCTGTCCGAGCACTTCATTTTGGGCGTATAGGTGCCGTCGGCGTTTTTCACGGCTACCAGCTTGTACACGCCGCCAAACACCGGATCCGACGCAGAGGTGATGAGGTTTTCGCCCACGCCGTAGGAGTCGAAGTGGGCATGCTCATACAACTCCATGTTGGCCATTTTCTTCTCGTCCAGGCCGTTGGAGGCCACCAGCTTGATATACGGCTTGCCGGCTGCGTCCAGCGCCTTGCGCAGCCGCTTGGAGCCGCGGGCCAGGTCGCCCGAATCGATGCGGGCCGATTTGACCCGTTTGCCCGGGTCGTTGGGGTATTTTTCGATGAGGTAGTCGTCCAGCTTGATCAGATTGGGCAGGCCGCTCTCCATAATATTGTAGGTGTCCAGCAGCAGGCTCACCGAGTCCGGATAGGTGTCCGCAAAGGCCTTGAACGCCTCGAACTCGGTAGGGAAAAACTCGATGAAGCTGTGTGCCACGGTGCCCACCGCCTTGACGTCCGGGCCAAACTTCATCTCGGCCAGGCAGTTGGCGGTGCCCACGCAGCCGCCCAAAATGGCCGCATACGCGCCGTCGTTGCCGGCGCTCTCGCCCTGCGCGCGCCGGGTGCCAAACTCCATCACGCTGCGGGGAGTCTTGGTGTTCAGGCCCACCACGCGGGTGGCCTTGGTGGCGATCAGGCTGTGGAAGTTCATGGTCTGCAGCAGGTAGGTCTCAATGAGGATCGCGCCCACCAGGTCGCACTCGATGCGCACCATCTGCACATGGGGGTAGCACACCGTGCCCTCCGGCAGCGCGTACATGTCGCCCTGCCAGCGGTAGGTGCGCAGGTACTCGCAGAACTCCTCGCTCATGCCCTTGGTGCGCAGCCACCAGATGTCCTGCGCGTTGAAGTGGTAGTTGAGCAAAAAGCGGGTCAGCTTGCGCTGGCCGGCGCTGATGGAATAGCCCTGGTCGTTGGGGTTTTTGCGGAAGAACATATCGAACACCAGCGTGGTGTCCTTATAGCCATGCAAAAACAGGCAGTTGGCCATCGTGAACTCGTAAAAATCCACCACCATGGCGGGGTTATCATAGTCCTCATCCGGGATATAGGGGATGACTTTGATCTCTTCCATAGGAATTCCTCTTTTCATTTGCTCTAGGGAGCCTCGGATCGGCTCCCGCACGCGGGGCGGCGGGCGCCAGCGGGGACGTAAAGGCTTTTTATAGAAACCGGCAGGGTCGTTCCCTGCCGGTAAAGAACCGTTTATCAGCCGTTCAAGGTATTGGGCGTATTATTTTTCAGCACTACGTCGTGGCTGCCGCCCTCCACGATGGAGGTGGAGGACACCACGGTCAGCCGGGCCTTTTGCTGAAGCTCGGGGATGGTGAGCGCGCCGCAGTTGCACATGGTGCTCTTGACCTTATAGAGCGTGGTCTGCACGCCGTCGGCCAGATGGCCCGCATAGGGCACATAGCTGTCCACGCCCTCCTCAAAGGAAAGCTTGCTGGAACCGCCCAGGTCATAGCGCTGCCAGTTGCGGGCACGGTTGGAGCCCTCGCCCCAGTATTCCTTCATAT
>CAZYAX010000295.1:0-2598 GCA_964646195.1 uncultured Faecalibacterium sp.
TTCCATAAGGAGCGAGATTCAATCTATGACCGCAGAGATCATCAGTGTAGGCACCGAGCTTCTGCTCGGCAACATCGTCAATACCAACGCCCAGTACCTCAGCCGGGAGCTGGCGGCGCTGGGCATCACCGTGCTGCGCCAAAGCACCATCGGCGACAACCACGACCGCCTGGCCGAGTGGGTCAACGAGGCAAAGCAGCGCTGCGACCTGCTGGTATTCACCGGCGGCCTCGGCCCCACCGCCGACGACCTGACCAAGGAGACCGTGGCCGCCTGCTACGGCGATACCCTGACCTTCGACGAGGCGGAGTGGGAAAACATCACCGCCTATTTCACCCGCATGGGCCGCGCCGTCACGCCCAACAACCGCAAGCAGGCCATGGTGCCCGTCAAGGGGCGCAAGATCCCCAACCGCCACGGCACTGCCCCCGGCGCATGGTTTGAGCAGGATGGCCGTTGCGCCGTGCTGATGCCCGGCGTGCCCCACGAGATGAAAGCCATGTGGCAGGAGGGCGTGCGCCCCCTGCTGGCGGCGCGGCAGAGCTGCACGCTGCACTCCCTCACGCTGCGAGTGCTGGGCGGCGAGAGCAACCTGGAGCAACGCATCCGCCCGCTGCTGGAAAACGAAAACCCCACCGCCGCCATCTACTGCAAGACCGGCGAGTGTGAGATCCGCATCACCGCCCGCGCGGCCACCGATGGGGAAGGCGCAAAAAAATGCCGCGAATATGCCAAGAAGTTCTATGAAATTCTCGGCGACGCGGTGTATGATGAGGATGTGTCCGGGCTGGAGGAGACTGTGGTGCGCACTCTGCGCGCGCAGGGCCTCACCATCAGCACGGCGGAAAGCTGCACTGGCGGCCTGATCGCCCAGCGGCTCACCGCGGTGCCGGGCTCCAGCGCCGTGTTCGGCTACGGCTTTGTCACCTACTGCGAGCAGGCCAAAAGCCGCCTCGTGGGTGTGCAGCCGCAGGTGATCGCACAATACAACGTGGTGTCCGCGCCCGTGGCGGCGCAGATGGCGCTGGGCGCGGCAGATGCCGCCGGCGCGGATATCGCCGTCAGCGTGACCGGCATTGCCGGGCCGGACGGCGGCGACACCGTGCGCCCCGTGGGCACCGTGTACATCGGTGCGGCGCGCGGCGGCACAGCCTATGTAAAAAAGCTGCATGTGGCCCGGCCCGACCGCGCCCTGGTGCGGGCGCGCGCGGCCCAGTGTGCGTTGGAGCTGGCGCTGCGCCTTGCGCAGGGCAAAACGCCGGAGGGTGTGCTGACCCTGCCGCAGGCTTCCTGCGGGGATGCCGCCGCATTGGATGCCCTGGATGCAGCATTTTTGAAAAAATAAGGGCAGCCCCCGTGGGCTGCGGGGGTGGATGATTTGTCAGAATGCAATAAAGACGGAATGCCCGCGCACATCCGTGTGCTGCGGCTGTTTGGCTTGCCCGGCAGAACTGTGCAGGATGTGGTGGACTCCTTCCCCGAAAAATGGGGCCTGGCCGCCCGCTGCATGACGCGGGGCGGCGAAACGTTAGTGATCCTTGCGGCCAGGGACAGCGCCAGCGAGGATAATGCCGCCGGCCTGGACCGCGCCCAGCGCGCCCTGCGGGCTGCCTGTCCGGAAGCGCTGTACGGCGAGGGCGCAGCTACATTGACCGAGGCCACCGTGCAGGCTTTGCTGGGCCGGAACCGGTTGCTGGCGTGCGGCGATGCGGATGCCGGCGCGCTTTTGGAGCCTCGGCTGGAGCCGGTTCCCGGCGCGGAGCAGATCTTCGATTTTGGCACCCAGAGCTACGCCCACCCGCAAAACCGGGACAGGATCGCCGCAAGCGGCGAGCGCAGCGCAGCCAGGCACCCGCAGGACCCATGGCAGCGCGCAGCCGGCTGTGTCCTGGCGGCCCGGCGTGCGGCCGGAGCAGACTTTGCCGCAGGCTGTGTACCCTTGGCCGGCGGCGCGGTGCTGCTGGTGGGCGGCAAAAAGGGCGTGTGGAGCCGCGCCGTCCCGCAGCAGGAGAACCCGGCGCTCTGGCTTCTGGACATGGTGCGCCGCGCCGCCTGCGGGCTGGAACAGGCCGAGGGCACCCACTGGACGCGCTACGGCGCGCCCCTGCCGGAGGCGCTTGCCACGGAGGCCGCCGCCTGGCCCGGCGCGCCGCAGGAGCGCACAGGCAGCCTACCCGGTTCCCCCGCGCCCAATGGCCCCGCTGCTTCCCGGCCGGACGATCCGGCGCCAAATCCGTTTGCCTCCCTGTCCGGGTCAAACGCCCCCGCGCCAAGTATCCAGGCGCCCGGGCAGCCATGGCCGGACGGTAGGGCGCAATCCGCTGCGCAGGGCGATGCGGTCTCCGCGCCCTGGATACCGGAGCGGGGCGGGCATGCCGTATCCCCCGCCGGGGACCCGGCAGATGCAGAGACGCCCGCGGCAGAACCGCAACAGGCGGACAGCCCCGCCCTGCCCCGGCGCAAGCGCCGCTGGCCTCTGGTGCTGTTGCTGGCGCTGCTGTTGCTGGGCGCGGCGGCCGGCGTGTGGTTTTACACCGGCGGCAACCTGGAGCTTGTGCTCAAATGGCTGGGCATCCGGGAGTTTACGCTTTCGGGCGC
>CAZYAX010000296.1:0-2594 GCA_964646195.1 uncultured Faecalibacterium sp.
GTTCTGCCTGGTGGAGAAGAAGCCGGGCGCGATGGCATTCACCCGGATGCCCACTTTGCAGAAGTGGACGGCCAGCCACTGGGTGAAGTTGGTCACGGCGGCCTTCGCGCCGGAGTAGGCCGGGATCTTGGTCAGGGGCAGGTAGGCGTTCATGCTGGAGATATTGATGATGTTGCAGCCCTCACGGCCCACCATCTGGCGGGCAAAGGCCTGCGTGGGCAGCAGCGAGCCGATGAAGTTGAGGTTGAAGATGGCCTCTACGCCGCTCTCCTCCAGATCGAAAAAGGTCTTGGTGTCGCTGTCCAGGTCGCCCAGCTCAAAGTATTCCTTGTCGGTGGTGGCGCGGGGGTCGTTGCCGCCGGCGCCGTTGATCAGGATGTCGCAGGGGCCGAAATCGGCCAGCACGGCATCCGCTACGGCGAGGCAGTTGGCCTTGTCCAGCACATTGCAGGCGTAGGCCCTGGCGATGCCGCCCTCGGCCACGATCTGGTCTGCAAAGACCTGCGCCTTGCTCACCGTGCGGTTGAGAAGGGCCACCTTTGCGCCCGCGCGGGCCAGCACCTTGGCAAAGGCGGAGCACAGCACGCCGCCTGCGCCGGTGACGACTGCGACCTTGCCGGTCAAATCGGTGTTCAATACATTCTTTTCCATGGTCAATTTCTCCTTCGTATGCATTATAGATTTTGCTCGGGGCGCTGCACGTCAAAAAACGTGTCGTTCCCGGGCAACCGCTCCTGATTTTCGCGCCGGAACTGCGTGGGTGTGACGCCAAAGGCTTTTTTAAAGATCTTGGTAAAGTAGTTCACGTCCAGAAAACCGACGCATTCCGCGATGGTGGAGATGCTGCTGGTGGTGGTTTGCAGGCGGTGGGCCGCACGCTGCACCCGCTGGGTGTTGATGTAATCCGTCAGGGTGGCGCCGGTCTCCTGCTTGAACAGGTTGGAAAGGTAGCTGGGGCTGATGTAGCACATCTCCGCCAACAGCTTGAGCGAGAGTGGGGCGTCCAGGTTCAGGTTGATGTGGTTGATGACCTTTTGCACCAGCGGCGAATATTTCTGGAGCGAATAGCGCCGTACATAGGCACAGTATTCCCGCAGCATATTGTTGATAAGCTCGTTCTGTTCCTCGGCGCTGGTGATGGCCTCGATCTTGAGGGAGTATTTGGCGCTGATGGCATCCAGATAATACGGGTGGACGTTGGCGCGCTCGATGGATTTGCGCAGCAGGGTGTTCAGCACGATCAGACCGTTTTTGCGGTGGTGCAGCGTAGCGGTGAACCGCTCGCCGAGATCAAACCGCTTGAATTGCCGGAAGGCTGACAGCGCTGCGTCCGCGTCGCCCAGCGCCACCGCATCGCAGAAGGCGTTTTCGGTAGCGTAGCGCTGCTCCAGCATGGCGGCGGGGAAGGTCTGCATAAAGGTAGGCTCGCTGAAATACCGCAGGTCGGGCTCGATCATCAGGGGGCGGTATTCCCGCACATGATTCATCTGGAACGTGCCCGCCAGATACAGCATGGAGACCAGCGCCGCCATGCTGCCCAGGATCGTGTGCTCGTCGATCTGGGGCACGGCATCGTAATAGGACTGGATGGTGGCGCTGCCCTGCGGGCCCAGATGGCGCTGCGCCCAGACCAACTGCTCCGGCGTGCGCTGTAACCCGCGCCATGGCCCGATGAGAAACGAGATGTTCTCCGAGAACGGGAACGTGGCATACCGCGTGCCGAAAATATCCTCGGTGACCACAAGCGTGTTCGGCTGCTGGTGCTCCAGGATCTGCGCGCCGAAATCCTGCCAGTCGAACACAGGGTCAATGGCCCGGCGCAGGCCGTAGTCGCAGTCCACGACTTCGTCAAAAGGCGGGGTGACCCGCCATACCGAAACGTTGAACACGGCGAGATAATTTTTCAGTGCCTGAACAAAATCAATCTGCATAGGTTCCCTCCTTTGGCAGTGAACGCAATAAAGCTCACATCGTGATCATTCCGTTTTCATCCGCCTTGATGGGGATGACCTCCATAAAATCGGTGACGCAGAGGATCAGCGGCACACCGGTCCAGAAAAAGAGCGTGTACAGGATCGCAGAGGTGCGCCGCCCCTGATAATACCGGTGGCCGCCCATCCACCCGGTGAACAGCATCAGCCACAGGCAGGTGCGTTTTTTAAAGGTGTGCGGCACCTTTTTGGAGTCCCGCCATTTCAAAAAGCGCCAGATGGGGCCCCAGATGCCGTAGGTCTTTTCCTCCTTGCCGGCGGCGTTCAGCGCGGCCTGGTACTCAAAGTCCAGATCGGTGAGGCGCTCGGCATCGCTGATGTTCTCCTTGTTCCGTTCCAAAACGGGGGCGGTGGGTTCCTGTTTGGGAGCGCTCGCTTTGGAGGCACGGTTCTTTTTCGCCATTTTATTTGACCTCGTGTTGTATGATATATCAGTTCGTGTTGTAAAATTATACCACAGCCACCCCTCCAAAGGGAAGCCCTTTAAAGGGATGGCTGTGATATTTTTATTAGGAAGGTAAATGAGTACGGGAAAAATGGAGCGAACAGACGAGATCAGGGAAGCTCTGAATAAATCTGGTATGCAGATTGCCGAGCGAGCCG
>CAZYAX010000297.1:0-2586 GCA_964646195.1 uncultured Faecalibacterium sp.
ATTCGGCGTAGGTCGCCTTGCTTTCCGCAGCGGTCAGGTCGAATTCATCCAAGTCCAAGCTGACCCGAATGACATCATCCGGCTTTTGTTGGGACAAGAGGACTACAGTCTCCACATGCTTCGTCCTCGGAAACAGATCCGCCGGCTGAACCTCCTGCGCAGCATATCCATGCGCACTCAGCCATGCCGCATCCCGCGCCGCGGTGGCCGGGTTGCAGCTGATCATCACGATGCGGCGTGGCGCCATCCGCACAACGGCGTCCAGCGTGGCCTCGTCGCAGCCCTTGCGCGGCGGGTCCAGCAGCACAACGTCGGGCCGCAGCCCCTCCGCCGCAAGCTGCTGCGCGGCCTGCCCGGCGTCCGCGCAGAGAAACCGGCTCTTGGCGGCGACTTCCGGCCCCATGCGGGCCGCGTTTTCTTTGGCGCTCTCGATCGCTTCGGGCACAATCTCCACGCCAACCAGCGCGCGGCAGCTGCCGGCCATCGAAAGCCCGATCGTCCCCGTGCCGCAGTAAAGGTCCAGCAAGAGGTCATCCGGCGTCAGCTGTGCGCAGCGGGCGGCAGCTGCATAAAGCTGCTCGGCGGCCAGTGTGTTGACCTGATAAAAAGAAAACGTCCCCAGACGAACCGGCACATCGCACAGAGTGTCCTCAATGAAACCATCGCCGGATAAAACGTGGTTTTCGGCGCCGAGGATCACGTTCGTTTTGTGCGGATTGACGTTTAAAACGATGGAGACAACAGCGGGGAAGGCCTCCGTCAGCGCCTTTACCAGCTCGCCGCTGTGGGGCAGCTGGGCGCGGGTGCAGACAAGGCAGACCAAAATCTGCCCGCTGTGCGCGCCGCGCCGCAAAAAGATGTGGCGCACAAGGCCCTTTCCGGTCTGCTCGGAGTAGGGCTGGATGTGATGAGAGGCGAAAAAATCGCACAAAAAGCTGCCGATCTCGTTGAGGACGGAAGGCTGGAGCTTGCAGTCCGCGCAGGGGACGATCCGGTGGGTGCGCCCTGCATAGAAGCCGATGCAGGGCCGGCCGTTTTTGCCGGTGCCCACCGGGAACTGCACCTTGTTCCGGTAGCGGTCCGTCTCGGGCGAGGGGAGGATCGGCAAAACCGGAACCTCCAGCCCACCGATGCGCCGGAAGGCGTCCGCAACGCTTTCCTGCTTGGCGCGCAGCTCCGCCTCATACGAAAGATGCCGCAGGCTGCACCCGCCGCAGGGGCCGGCGACGGCACAGTCCACCGGGATGCGATCCGCAGAGGGCGTCACAAGATTCTCGATGATGCCAAACGCGTACCGCCCGCAGTCTTTCACGATTTTTGCCATCAATACGTCGCCGGGGGCGGTGCCTGGGACAAAAATTGCCTCCCCTTCAAAATGGCCGACGCCGTTCCCGTCGCTGGAAAGCCGCTCGATCGTAAGGGGGATACAGGAATTTTTTTGAATGGGCATACAGGCCCTCCTTTGGATCAAATCGTGGGTGCGTCCGCCTCCTGAGCGGCATCCTGAGCGGCTTCCTGGGCAGTTTCCTGGGTGATGGCCTTTGCGGCAAGCCGTTCCTGCCCGGCGAGGTATTTGCTGGGGGGAAGCCCCATGGCCTTTTTGAAGACGCGGGAAAAATAAAACTGATCGAAAAAGCCTACCGATATGGCGACCTCCGCAATGGAGAGGCTGCCGGTGCGCAGCAGCTTACAGGCTTCGTTGATCCGGTACTCGGTCAGGTAGTCGATGGGGCTCTTGCCCACGTTGCTCATAAAAACACGATAGAGGTGGCTGCGGGAAATGCCCACGCTTTTGGCAACATCGTCAATGGAAATATCGTGCGAATAGTTGAACTGGATGTATTTGATCGCGTTCAGCACATATTGGCTGGCAGAGCTGGTGGCGCGGGGCTTTTGCCCGCGCGTTTCCCGCATCAACGCGGCAATAAAGAGGTACAGGTACCCCAGCATGGCGGCCTCGTCCTGCGGCTCCAGCCCGCGGGAGAGAAAAAGATTTTTCAGTGCATCCTGTAGAACGTCGGGATTTTTGGAGTGGTGAACCGGCTCCGAATCGGTAAAGGGAAGCTGCGAAACCAGCTTGTGCGCGCAGGCGCCGTTAAAACCGACCCAGCGGTACTCCCACGGCTGCTGGCCGTCGGCCGTGTAGGTGACCAGCTGACTCGGGGCGGCAAGAAAAAGATCCCCGGGCTGCAAGCTCCAGGTGCGCCCGGCGGACTGGAAGGTCCCCTTGCCGGAGATGACGAGGTGGATCAGATAATGGTCGCGGATGCCGGGCCCCCAGGTGTGGCCGGCGGCGCATTTTTCGAGGCCGCAGTTAAAAATAGAAAGCTCGATGTTGTTGGTGTAACTCTGTTTAAAGGACTGCTTATATACTTCCGCCATAACGTTCCCTCCAAATCCGGCAGGGTATTCCCGAATATGCTTATCGGCTTAACGCAGCTGTTCGGATTATGGCGCATAAAAGCGTGCGAATGAACAGCCGATTCTTCGCCAGAACCCTGTTTTGCGAACGAAAACAGATGAGAATCAATTTTTTTCGTTTTGCTGTTTTTTCCTGATAAGCATATTCCCGAAAACATTCAATGG
>CAZYAX010000298.1:0-2581 GCA_964646195.1 uncultured Faecalibacterium sp.
TTGCTGTTTTATCCCGATAAGCATATTTTCTATTTTGCTGTCTTCCTATCAGGGATACAAGAGCTCATCCGTTCGCTTTTTTTGCCGCGTTTTTGGCGGCCTTGGCGGCGCCGGCAGACTCTTTTGCAGGGGTGTCGGTCATGATAAACCAGAAGGTCGTACCCTCGCCCAGCGTGCTGTCCACTCCGAAGCGGAAGCCGTGCTGCTGGAAAATCGCCTTGGTGATGGACAAGCCCAGCCCCGTGCCTACCTTGCCGGCGTCGGAGCGGCTGCGGTAGTACCGGTCGAAGATATAGGGCAGGTCAGCGGCGGAAATGCCCTCGCCGTGGTCCTCGATCTCCACGCGGCAGCCCCCGTCGCACGCCGCGGCCCGCAGGATAAACACGCCGTCCGGCCCGATATGGTGCATGGCGTTGCCCAAAAGGTTATGCAGCGCGCGCTCCATCATAGCGGGGTCGGCCCACACGTTGAGCGGCTCGCCGTCGGGTACCTCCAGCACCAGACGCCAGCCGTTCTGCGCACACACGGCCTCGTACCGCTCGCTCACTTCCTCGCACAGCTGCGCCATATCAAAGCGCACCGGCTCGCATTTTTCCGCCCCGCTGGACACCTTGCTCAGCTCCATCACGCTGTTTACCAGCGCGCTGAGGCGGTCGGTCTCGTCCACGATGATGTTCATCTGCTCATCGCGGCGGGCCTTGTCGTCGCCGGTCAGATCGCGCACGGTCTCGGCGTAACCCTTGATCAGTGTGAGCGGGGTGCGCAGGTCGTGGGATACGTTGGCCAGCAGATCCCTCTGGAGCTGCGCCGAACGCTTGACCTCCCGCGCCATGTGTTCAAAGTCCTCGGCCAGCGTGCCCAGCTCGTCGTTGCGGCGGGTGTCCACCGTGATATCATAATTGCCCTGGGCCATCTGGCGGGCTGCGGCGGACATCTGGCGCAGCGGCCTTGTGAACCATTGGCTGAACAGCCACGCGGCGTTGAGCGCAAACAGGAAGATCAGCGCCGTAACGCTGGGCAAAATGCCGCTGAGCACCTTGCCCGCCTCGGCCACATGCACAAGGCTCGTGGCCACCAGTACGGTATAGCTGCCGTCGGCGGTGGTGCGGCCCGCCACCACTTGGGTGCTGCCGCCCAGCGCCGAAAGCGGCTGGTACAGGCTGCCGTTGGCGCGGCATTCCCGGCGCAGGCTCACGGCGGTGGAGGCGTTCTGGTAGTCCGGCACCGAAAGGGTGCTGCCGTGCAGCAGGCAAGGATACAGCCGCTCCACCGTCACCACCACGCGGTAGGTGCGATCCGAGATATCCACACAGAAGTTTGCCAAGTCGGCGCTGCCGCCGCTGAGGGTTGTGTAAAGAAGGTCGATAAACTCCTCGTTCACCGTCAGCACGCCGAAGTCACGGGTGGAGATCACCATGCCCTCCGCAATGGCCTCGTCCATCATCTGCACCAGGCTGTCGGCCTGGGCGTTGAGCTTGTCCCGGATGTGTCTGTTGTACATCGGCTCCAAAAAGTGGATGCACAAAAACCAGAACAGTATCAGCAGGAACAGGCAGATAAAGCACAAAAACAGCATCAGCTGGGTGCGGATGCCCGGCGCATACCGCCGGCGGGAGCGGCCCGGCTTCCTTTTTGCCGCCATACGCTCGCCGCCCCGCTCAGCGGTGGGGGTCGGGGTCGAACTTATAGCCGATGCCCCACACGGTGGAAATGTAGTCGCGGCAGGAGCCCAAATGGCTGCGCAGCATCTTCACATGGGTATCCACGGTGCGATCCTCGCCAAAATAGTCGTAGTTCCACACCTTTTGCAGGATCTTCTCGCGGCTGAGCGCGATGCCCCGGTTGGATGCCAAAAACACCAGCAGGTCAAACTCCTTGGGGGTGAGGCTCACCTCGCTGCCCCCTACCCGCACCGTGTGGCTGGCCGTATCGATGAGCAGCTCGCCAAAGACCATGGTGCTGGCAGCCGTGTCGTCGCGGTGCAGCGTGCGGTTGAGCACGGCCTTCACCCGCGCCACCAGCTCCCGTGGGGAGAAGGGCTTGACCACATAATCGTCTGCGCCGCCCTCCAGCCCGGCCAGCTTGTCGTACTCCTCGCTGCGCGCGGTGAGCATGATCACCGGCGTATTGATGCGCCGGGTGCGCATTTCCCGCAGGCAGGTCATGCCGTCCATAAACGGCATCATAATGTCCAGGATCACCAGGTCAAAGCCGCCTGTGGTCAGCTGCGCCAGCGCGGCGGATCCGTCGGTGGCCTCTTCGCAGGTAAAGCCCGAGTATTGCAGGTGCTCACGGATGAGCTCGCGGATGCGCGGCTCGTCGTCCACGATCAGGATTTTTGCCATAGCAGGTCCCTCCGTTTCAGCATGCCGCCCGCCCGGAGCGAACGGCGTTCTTTCTTTTTATCATGACAATTTCCTATAATAAAATGATACTGTGCGATTGTGAATTTTGAGTGAACCCTTTGGAAAAATCGTTTTCACAATTTGCCTTTTGCTCTGCCCCGCGGCCTGTCGGACTGGTACAACCATTATAAAAGATTGCCACCGGAATGTCCAGCACGCGGCCGCAGCGCACGGCA
>CAZYAX010000299.1:0-2571 GCA_964646195.1 uncultured Faecalibacterium sp.
ATGAAACAGTACATCTCCCGCCGCAGCTTTTTAGCGGCATCTGGCATGGCCGCCGTGGCGGCCGCCGCCCTGCTCACCGGGTGCGGCGCCTCCTCCAGCACGGCCGCCAGCACAGCTTCTTCCACGGCTTCCTCCGCAGCTGCTTCCAGCGAGGCCGCGCCTGCCGCTTCCGCTGCCGCAGACAGCGATTGGGCCTATGTCTCCGGCAAGGGCACGCTTGTGATCGGCATCACCATCTACGATCCGATGAACTACTACGACGCGGACGGCAACCTCGTGGGCTTCGACACCGAGGTTGCGCAGGCCGTGTGCGAAAATCTGGGCGTCGAGGCCGTGTTTCAGGAGATCGAGTGGGACAACAAGGTGTTGGAGCTGAACAGCAAGAACATCGACTGCATCTGGAACGGCATGACCGTCACCGAGGAACTGGGCCAGAGCATCGACTTTTCTACGCCGTACAGCGAGAACGTACAGGTCTGCGTCGTCAATGAGGCCAACAAGGATGTTTACACCGGCATCGACAGCATCAATGCTGCCGGTGTCACCATCGGCGCAGAGGCCGGTTCTGCCGGCGAGAGCGCGGCGCAGGAGAACTTCCCCAACGCTGAGCTGATTGGCACCACCGCTCAGCGCGATTGCTTTATGGAGCTGAAGAGCGGCACCATCGACGTGGCCGTGCTGGATCGCACGCTGGCCGCCTCCGCCACCGGCGAGGGCACCAGCTACACCGACTTGATGATGGTGCCCGATTTGGAGCTGACCCACGAGGAATTTGCCATCGGCCTGCGCAAGGGCAGCGACATCACCGAGAAGATCAACGCCGAGCTGGCCGCTTTGGCCGCGGACGGCACCATTGCCGCCATTGCGGAAAAGTATCCTTCCGTTGCGATCACGCTGTAAACTGCCGCTCGTTATGCCGCCTCCCCTGCCCCTGGGAGCCTCCTGCGAATCGCCTGCCCCGCCGCACGCATGTGCCGGCCTGTAACCGGATTTGAGCAGAGGCTTCTTCACCTGCCGGGGAGGCTTTTTTATGAGGCTTTGTCAAAAAGAGGAGGAAGCTGTTATGACGTTTTCGCAGGCCACGCTCTCCATGCTGGACGGGTTTAAGACCACCTGCTATATCTTTTTTGTGGTGCTGGCGTTCTCGCTGCCGCTGGGGCTCGTAATCTCCTTTGGCAGTATGTCCCGCTTTAAGCCGCTGCGCTGGTTCACCCGCGTCGTGATCTGGATCATCCGCGGCACCCCGCTCATGCTCCAGGTGATCACGGTGTTCTATGTGCCGGGCCTTGTGTTCCATGCCCCGATGAAGAGCCGGATGCTGGCCGTGCTCGTGGCCTTTATCATCAATTACAGCATCTACTTCTCCGAGATCTACCGCGCTGGCATCGAGGCCATCCCGCAGGGGCAGCACGAGGCCGGGCAGGTGTTGGGCATGACCAAGACCCAGATCTTTTTCCACATCGTGCTGCTCCAGGTGGTCAAGCGCATCCTGCCGCCCATGACCAACGAGATCATCACCTTGGTCAAGGATACGGCCCTGGCTCGCGTGATCTCGGTGGTGGAGCTCATCAAGGCCGCGCAGGATATCGTAGCCGGCTACGGGTTGATCTGGCCGCTGTTCTATACGGCGGTGTTCTACCTGGCGGCGGTGGGCGTGCTCACCGTTGCGCTGGGCGCCGTGGAAAAGAAGCTGAATTACTATAAGGGGTGAGCGGTATGGCATTATTGGAAGTACGCGATTTGACAAAGGACTTCGGTTCCACCAAGGTGCTGCGGGGCGTGAGCTTTGATCTGGAAAAAAGCAGTGTGCTGTCCATTCTGGGCTCCTCCGGCGGCGGCAAGACCACGCTGCTGCGCTGCCTCAACTTTTTGGAGACGCCCACCGGCGGCACCATCCGGGTGGACGGCAAAACTATCTTCGACAGCGCCAGCCACGCTACCCTGAGCGACGCGCAGCTGCGCGCCAACCGGCTGCACTTCGGCCTCGTGTTCCAGGGGTTTAACCTGTTCCCGCAGTACACCGTGCTGCGCAACGTCACGCTGGCTATGGACCTTTTGGCCAAGAGCACAGCCAAGGAAAAGGGCCAGCGCTTCGATAAGGCCGCCGTCCACGCCGCCAACGAGGCCCGCGCCAAAGAACTGATCGACAAGGTGGGCCTCTCCGCCAAGCTGGCGAGCTACCCCTGCGAGCTGTCCGGCGGGCAGTGCCAGCGGGTGGCCATCGCGCGGGCGCTGGCCCTGCAGCCCGATATCCTCTGCTTCGACGAGCCTACCAGCGCGCTGGACCCGGAGCTCACCAGCGAGGTGCTGCGGGTGATCCGCGAGCTGAAAAACACCGATATGACCATGATCATCGTAACCCATGAGATGGAGTTTGCCCGCAGCGTGTCGGACCAGATCATCTTTATGGCGGACGGCGTGATCGAGGAGCAGGGCACGCCCGAAAAGGTGTTCGACCACCCGGACAGCCCCAAAATGCAGGCCTTCCTCTCCAAAAGTCTGGAACGGCCATAAGAATACGACCTGCGGAGCGTCATGCGGCGCTCCGTTTCTTTTTTGCCCGCTTGCCAG
>CAZYAX010000300.1:0-2564 GCA_964646195.1 uncultured Faecalibacterium sp.
TATTTATATTATCCCCTTTTTTCCCAAAAGTCAAGCGAGTTTAGCAGATCACGCGCTGCTTTCTTCCTTTATTTTTACGTTTGTCTCGTATTTCGTCCTCATATGAAGTACATTTGTCATTTCTGTGCGTTCAATTCTCCTTTGTTGAAATATCTTTGTGCAAAAGCCCTCTTGTTTGCCCGGCTCAAAACCGATACAATATTTTCTGTCACAAGGGCCCGGCCAAGCGGGCCGCACACCGGGAATAGAGGGTCCGGTGTGCAGCTGATCTTCATAAGCTTTAGGATAAGGAGAATACGAGCATGGCAAGAGTATACAATTTCAGCGCGGGTCCCAGCATGCTGCCCGAAAAGGTTTTGAAGCAGGCGCAGGCCGAGCTGCTGGAGTACGGCGACAGCGGCCAGAGCGTGATGGAGATGAGCCACCGCAGCAAGTGGTTCGATGCGATCATCAAGGACACCGAGGCCACGCTGCGCCGGGTGATGAACATCCCCGACAACTACAAGGTAGGTTTTTTCCAGGGCGGCGCGACCCAGCAATTCGCCATGGTACCGCTGAACTTCATGACCACCGGCAAGGCAGACTACATCGTCACCGGCAACTTCTCCAATCTGGCTGCCAAGGAGGCCGCCAAGTTCGGCGAGGTGCACATCGTGGCCAACAGCAAGGACAAAAACTTCACCTATATCCCGGACGTGAACGCCATCCCCTACACCGAGGGCGCAAGCTACATTCACATCTGCCAAAATAACACCATCTTTGGCACCCAGTATGTGGACGTGCCTCAGGTGGAGGGCGTGCCGCTGGTAGCGGACATGAGCTCCATGATCCTCTCCAAGCCCGTGGATGTGACGAAGTACGGCTGCATCTACTTTGGCGTACAGAAAAACGTGGCCCCTGCCGGCATGGCCATCGCCATTGTGCGGGAGGATCTGCTGGGCCACGCGGCCGATACCGTGCCCACCATGATGAACTACACCACCCTGCTGGGCAAGGACAGCATGTATAACACGCCTCCCTGCTGGTGCATCTACATGACCGGCCTGGTGCTCAACTACCTCGAAAACGACATCGGCGGCCTCGCCAACATGCAAAAGATCAACGAGGCCAAGGCCAAGGTGCTGTACGATTACCTGGACGGTCAGGACTTCTTTAAAAACCCCGTGGAGCACAAGTACCGCAGCACGATGAACGTCACCTTTACCAGCCCCAACGCCGAGCTGGACAAAAAGTTCTGCGCTGAGGCCGCCGGGGCGGGCTTTGTCAACCTGAAGGGCCACCGCCTGGTGGGCGGTATGCGCGCTTCCATCTACAACGCCATGCCCGCCGAAGGCATCGACAAGCTGGTCTCCTTCATGGAAGATTTCCGCAAAAAGAACGCCTGAAAAGAGAGGTACTGCGCTATGTTTACGATCAAGACCCTGAACGCCATCAGCCCGGTGGGCATTGCCAAGCTGCCCAAAAACCTGTTTGAGGTGGCCGTGGACGAGGAAGCCCCAGACGGCATCCTCGTACGCAGCGCCGATATGCTGAGCATGGATTTTAACGAAAACCTGCTGGCCATTGCCCGCGCAGGCGCCGGCGTCAACAATATCCCGCTGGATCGCTGCAGTGAGCAGGGCATTGTGGTGTTCAACACGCCCGGCGCCAACGCCAACGCCGTGGCCGAGCTGGTGACCGGCATGCTCATCGCGGGCAGCCGCAACGTGGCTGCCGCTGCCCAGTGGATCCAGGGCCTGGCGGGCGACCCTAACCTGGCCAAAACCGTGGAAAAAGGCAAAAAGAGGTTTGTCGGCAACGAAATCAAGGGCAAGGTGCTGGGCGTCATCGGCCTGGGCGCCATCGGTACCCGCGTTGCCAACTGCGCCATCGATCTGGGCATGGACGTGTACGGCTACGACCCCTATATCTCCATCGACGCCGCCTGGCACCTGAGCAGCCAGGTCCACCACTGCGTGAACCTCAATGACATGCTGCCGCTGTGCGACTACCTCACCATCCATGTGCCCTACCTGCCCACCACCCGCGACACCATCAACACACAGACGCTGGCGCTGTGCAAGGACGGCGTCAAGATCCTGAACTACGCCCGCGGCGAGCTGGTGAACAATGCCGCCCTGCTGGAGGCCGTGGAAACCGGCAAGGTATCGGCCTACATGACCGATTTCCCCGCCGAGGAGCTGCTGGGCAAGCCGGGCATCATCTGCACGCCGCACCTGGGTGCTTCCACCCCGGAGGCCGAGGACAACTGTGCCGTGATGGCCGCGCTGGAGATCAGCGACTACCTCAAAAACGGCAACATCACCCACTCGGTGAATATGCCGGAGGTCAACCAGCCTCGCGCCGGCGGCAAGCGCATCTGCATCATCCACAAAAACGAGCCCGGCATGATCAGCCAGATCACCGCCATTACCACCGAGGCCGGTCTGAACATCGAAAACATGGTGAACAAGAGCAAAAAGAATATGGCCTATACCATGCTGGACGCCACCGGCAAGGTGAGCGCCGACCTCAAGCACAAGCTGGCCGCCATCCCGGCCGTGATCCGGGTGCGGGTGCTGTAA
>CAZYAX010000301.1:0-2564 GCA_964646195.1 uncultured Faecalibacterium sp.
CGGCAATCTGCATACCAGATTTATTCAGAGCTTCCCTAAAAATCTGCGCCCGACGCAAAGTGATGATTTTTTTGGCGGCATTGGGGCTATACTCTATCTGTCGGCGTCTGCGGCTATGTGCCGCCGGCGGGATGGACGAATGGATTGCGGCTGCCGGGGCGGCTGCTGTGCGTGGCGGAGGACGGATAAAGGATGATTGTTCTGGGAGGATTTGGCTTGAACCACTACAAAGGATTTTCCCGCGAGGCAGGGAAGATGCTGGCCGATGCGGTGCAGCTGGCGGGCAGCCTGGGCTGCTCCCGTGCGGATACCGGGCACCTGCTGCTTGTGATCCTGCAGGAGGACCATGGCCCTGCGTCCCGCTTTTTGTCGGGGAAAAATATCCAGGAGCCGGCGGTTCGCCGTCAGGTGGCGGAGCAGCGGCAGGGGCCGGCCATGCGCCTGCCCTACCGGGCGCTGGCGCCGGATCTGAAGCGCGCGATGGACTATGCCCTGATCGGCGCGCAGAACGCCCGGCAGGCCAAGGCGGAGCCGGAGCACCTGCTGTGCGCGATTTTGGAGGACGGCGAGTGTGCGGCAGGCGTGCTGCTGGCCGCCATGGGCGTGCAGCTCAGTGAGGCTGTGCGGGAGTGCCGGCAGATCTCCGGCCAGCTGATCCTGCCGGCGCAGCCGCGTGCCGCGGTAAATGCGTCGCCGCGGGGCAGCCGTGCCAGCGATAAGTATTGCCGCGACCTGACCCGCCGGGCGCTGGACGGCGAGCTGGACCCGGTGTTCTGCCGGGACGCGGAGCTGGACCGCATGATCGAGATCCTCTGCCGCCGCCAGAAAAATAACCCCTGCCTGGTGGGGGAGCCGGGCGTGGGCAAGACCGCGCTGGCCGAAGGGCTGGCCCAGCGCATTGCATCCATGCAGGTGCCCCGCGCGCTGCAGGGGCGGCGGCTGCTGGCGCTGGATATGGCGAGCCTGGTGGCCGGCACCAAGTATCGCGGCGACTTTGAGGAGCGGTTCAAAAACCTGCTGGAGGAGCTGGTGCGGGACGGCACGGCCATCCTGTTTGTGGACGAATTTCACACCATCGTGGGCGCGGGCGCGGCGGAGGGCGCAATCGATGCCGCCAGCATCCTCAAGCCCGTGCTGGCACGCGGGGAGATCCAGCTCATCGGCGCGACCACCAACGAGGAATTCCGCACCCATATCCAGAAGGACGCCGCGCTGGAACGGAGGTTTGGCCGGGTGCAGGTGGAGGAGCCCACCCCCGAGCAGACCGTCGCTATCCTGGAAGGGCTGGCCCCGCGGTATGAGTGCTACCACGGTGTGACCATCCCTCACGAGGCGCTGTACGCGGCGGTGGATCTCTCGGTGCAGTATCTCTCCGGCAAGTTTCTGCCGGATAAGGCCATCGACCTGATGGACGAGGCCTGCGCGGCCGCGTGCATCCGCGCCGAAAAGGAGGGCCGGGGCCGGCCGGTGCTGCAGCAGAGCGACATTGCCCGCGTGGTGGCGCGGGCCAGCGGCATCCCGGCAGAGCGGGTGAGTGAAAAGGAGCTGGAACGCCTCAACCGGCTGGAGGAACGCCTGGGCCAGGAGATCGTAGGCCAGAAAAAGGCCGTGGCTGCCGTGGCGGGGGCCATCCGCCGCAGCCGCACCGGGTTGGGGGAGCCGGAGCGGCCCATCGGGGCGCTGCTGTTTTTGGGGCCCACCGGCGTGGGCAAAACGGCGCTGGCCCGCGCGCTGGCCAAGAGCTGGTTCGGCAGCGAAAAGGCCTTTTTGAAATTTGATATGTCCGAATACCAGGAGAGCCACTCGGTGGCCCGGCTGATCGGCGCGCCTCCGGGCTACCTGGGCCACGACGAGGGCGGGCAGCTCACCGAGGCCGTGCGCCGCCACCCGTACAGCGTAGTGCTGTTTGACGAGATCGAAAAGGCGCACGGCGACATCCAGAATATCCTGCTCCAGATTTTGGAGGACGGCGTGCTCACTGACTCCACCGGGCGCAAGGCCAGCTTCAGCAACACGATCATCCTCATCACCTCCAATCTGGGCGCACGCTTTTTGGCCGGGCAGAGCGCGCCGCTGGGGTTCGCGTCCGGCGGCGAGGCGCTGTTTGAAAAGCAGTCGCAGCAGGCGATCGCCGAGGCAAAGAGCTACTTCCGCCCCGAGCTGGTGGGGCGGCTGGACGAGATGATCGTGTTCCGCCCGCTGGAGGAGGAAAGCCTGTGCGCCATTGCCGAAAAGCTGCTCAACCAGCTGGAAGGCCGGGCGGCCAAAAACGGCTATACCCTCACCCACACGGCGCGGGTTTGCCACGCGCTGGCTGCCCGGGCAAAATCTCCCTACGGCGCGCGGGAGCTGCGCCACCAGGTGGATCGCGCGGTGGAGCAGGCCCTGGCCGACCATATTGCAGACGGCACCGTGCAGGCAGGGCAGTGCTACACGGCGGACTGCACCGCAGACGGCACCGTGACGCTGCTGGAGAGCAACGCGGCTTGCGTGTGAAAAGGGAACCTTGGGAACCTCTGAACAAATCACGCCCTTCGGGCTTGGCACGCATCCTGCCGGCTGCG
>CAZYAX010000302.1:0-2564 GCA_964646195.1 uncultured Faecalibacterium sp.
CTGGGGCAGGGCGTAGAACTTGCCGTTGTGAATCCGGGAGGGCACCAGGAAGTCCCGGGCACCCTCGGGGGTGGAGCCGATCAGCGTCGGGGTCTCGATCTCGATGAAGCCGTTCTCGTCGAAGTAGTCCCGGGTGATCTTGGCCACCTTGTGGCGGAACATCAGCTTCTTTTGCAGCTCGGGACGGCGCAGGTCCAGGTAGCGGTACTGGAGCCGCAGATTCTCGTTGGCGTTGCAGCCGTCCTCGATCAGAAACGGCAGGGTCTCGCTGCGGCCCAGCAGCCGGACCTCAGAGACATACAGCTCAATGTCGCCGGTGGGGATCTTCTTGGATTTGGCCTCCCGCTCCCGGATCACGCCGGCGGCGGCGATGACGTACTCGCTCTTAAAGCCCGCGGCCTTTTCAAAGACCTCCGGCGCGGTGGCATCGTCAAAGGCCAGTTGGAGGATGCCCGCCCGGTCCCGCAGGTCGATGAACATCAGGCTGCCCAGGTTGCGCACCCGCTGGACCCAGCCGCAGACGCTGACGGTCTGGCCCACGTGGCTGAGACGGAAATTCCCGCAGTAGTCGGTGCGGGTGAAGTTTTGAAGGTTGTCCATGTTGATTTCTCCTATATATAATAATGTTTTGAATGACTGGGTGTCCCTCATCCGTCACGGCCTCGGCCGTGCCACCTTCCCCCAGGGGAAGGTTTTGGGCTGCGGCTTAACGGTTGACCTCCGGATTATCTGTACGGCCCAAAAGATAGTCCACAGAGCAGTCCAGATAATCGGCAATTTTCGCAAAGTTTAGCGTTAGAATGTCCGTTCCCATACTGATTTTGGAAACAGTATTTTTCCCGAGAGAACAGGCGGTAAGGACTTCGCCAAGTGTTTTATTTTGCTGTTTCGTCCTGTCTTTAATTCGTTTGGCAATCTCTTGTGAGTTATATAGATTTTCCATAATCGTTCACCGTCTAAGATTCCAGTACCATTCATCGGTTTACTTCGGGATTATCTGTACGGCCCAAAAGATAGTCCACAGAGCAGTCCAGATAGTCGGCCATCTGTGCAATTGCGTCAAGCCGTGGAAAATAACCGTTTGCCTGCATGGTATAGATAGCGTTTTTATTCATGCTACAGTCAGCAAGCATTTTACTTGCGGCTATTTTTCGGTTTTTTAATAATACTTTGATTCTGGCGGCAATAAATTCAGCGTTATATTCATTCATTTAACCACCTCATTTTTCTATATAACTTTAGAAAAAGTTGACTTTCTATAGAACTTAAGATAAAATATACCCATCCCAAACTTAGGAGTTGATTTTATGAATCCAATTCTACAACAGCTATACTATGGCAGTCTCTGCCCGCAAGGCGCCGTGGAGAAAACCCCGCCTGCCTACGAGATCATACAACAGCAGCAGGCACGGTTTCGAGCGCTGCTCCAGGAACGCGCACCGGAACTGACCGTCAAGTTTGACGTCCTGGCCGATGACATCCAGACATTATTCGTCGATGAAACCGAGGATATGTTTGGCTATGGGTTCGGCCTGGCGGTCAAGCTGCTGGCCGAAGGGCTGTCCTATCAGCCCCTGTCCTGAATGACGGTTCCGGTGTTCCGGACCGCCAGCTCGGCCCGGATCAGGTCGATGGCCTCCTCAACGGAGACGGTCACCTGCTGGCCTGTGGCAAAGTTCTTCACGGACAGCTTGTTCGCCGCGATCTCGTCCTCGCCCAGCAACACCGCAAAGGGAATACCCAGCTTGGCGCAGTAGGACATCTTGGCCTTGAACTTCTTCTGCTCCCCGTAGAGCTGGGTGCGGATGCCGGCCTCCCGCAGCTTCGTCGCGGCGGCGATGGCGGGCGCCAGGTCTCCGGTCATGGGCAGTACCAAGGCGTCGGCGGGAGCCGTGTTCAGCGCTGCGGACAGGTAGCCCTGCTCCTCCAGCACATAGAACAGCCGAGTCACGCCGATGGAGATCCCCACGCCGGGCAGGGGCTTGTCCGTGTAATACTCCGCCAGGTTGTCATAGCGGCCGCCGGAGCAGATGGACCCCACCCCCGGCTCGTCCAGCATGATGGTCTCGTAGACGGTGCCGGTGTAGTAGTCCAGGCCCCGGGCGATGGTCAGATTCACCCGGAAATTCTCCTGGGGCACTCCAAAGGCGGAGAGGTATTTCACCACGGTGGACAGCTCCTCATAGCCCTGGTCAAAGACCTCGTTGCGGCCCAGATAGCCCTCCAGCGCCGCCATGACCTCCTCATTGGTCCCAGTGATGGCGATGAACTTCAAAATCTCGCCGGCGGCTTCTCCGGCCACGCCCACATCCTCCACGAGAGCAGCCTTGACCTTCTCGGGGCCGATCTTGTCCAGCTTGTCCACGGTGCGCATGACCTCGGCAGATCTGTCCGACAGGCCCAGCATGGCGTAAAAGCCGTTCAGGATCTTCCGGTTGTTGACCCGGATCTGGAACCGCTTCAGGCCCAGCCGCGTAAACGTCTGATAGATGATGGAGGGGATCTCCGCCTCGTTGATGATGTCCAGCTTGCCGTCGCCGATGATGTCGATGTCCGCCTGGTAG
>CAZYAX010000303.1:0-2559 GCA_964646195.1 uncultured Faecalibacterium sp.
GCTCACGCATCAGCTCCAGCACCTCGCCCACCATTTCGGGATCCAGTGCGCTGGTGGGCTCGTCGAACAGGATCACATCCGGGTCCATGGCCAATGCGCGGGCAATGGCGATGCGCTGCTGCTGGCCGCCGGACAGGCTGGCGGGGTATACGTTAGCCTTGTCGGACAGGCCCACGCGGGCAAGCAGCTCGTCGGCGCGCTGCCCGGCGACCTCGCGGCTCTTGAGCTTGAGCAGCACCGGGGCCATGCAGAGGTTTTCCTTCACGGTCATGTGCGGGAACAGGTTAAAGTGCTGGAACACCATGCCCATCTTCTGGCGCAGGCGGTCGATGTGGGCTTCGTCCACCTCCGCGCCCTCAAATTTGATGCTGCCGCCGGTGGGTACCTCCAGGCGGTTGAGGCAGCGCAGGAAGGTGGACTTGCCGCAGCCGGACGGGCCGATCAGGCAGACAACGTCGCCGCGGTAAATATCGATGTCGATGCCCTTGAGAACCTCCAGCTTGGGGGTAAGGCCCCTTACGCCCCGCTTCTTTTCGCCGCCATAGGTCTTTTGCAGGCCGCGGACTTCCAAAATCTTATCGGTCACTTTGCGCCAACCTCGCTTCCATCATATTTAAGAGCCGTTCCAGGAACATAACGAGTACCAGATAGATCAGCGCCACCGAAATGTACGGGAAGAACGGGCTGTAAGTGCGGCTGCGCACGATGTCGCCGGCCTTGGTCAGATCCTGTAGCGCGATGTAGCCGCTGATGGAGGTCTCCTTGAGCAGCACGATCATCTCGTTACCCAGCGTGGGCAGTACATTTTTCACCGCCTGGGGCAGAATCACGCGCCAGGTGGCCTGGGTGTAGTTCAGCCCGAGGCTGCGCGCGGCCTCCATCTGCCCGGTGGGGATGCTCATGATGCCGCTGCGGAAGATTTCGGCCACATACGCGCCGCTGTTGATGCCAAAGGCGAGGATCGCCACCGGCACCTTGTCGATCTTGACCGACCCGAAAATGACGAAATACATGATCAAAAGCTGGATCATCGTGGGCGTGCCGCGGATCACCGTGAGGTACAGCTTGCACAGTGCGTTGAGAAAGCCCAGCTTGCCGATGCGGTCATGGGTGGTGCGTACATACGCGATCAGGAACCCCAGCACAACGCCCAGCAGCGCGGCCGCCAGCGTGATCAGGATGGTAGTTTTGAGGCCGTTGAGGAACAGCAGGTACCGCTGCTCCGCAAGAAAGGTCATGGTGAACTGCGTTTGGAACGACTGCCAGAGATTTTGGAAAAAGGTCATTGAGATTCCTCCTCGTGAAAGTATGCCCGGTATGCCCGGCCGGGCGAAAAAAGGATGAGGCAACGAAATATGCAACAAACTATGAATTTTTATGCATATATTCATAAAAGAGAAGGAACAGAGCCGGAAAAGCACCGATGCTCTGTTCCTTCCTTTCTATCAAAGCACAAAATGTGCGTTTTGTAAAGGGGGTAGGCCCAATCAAACGAAAATTATTTCAGGACGATGATGGACTGCACGCCGGTGCAGTAGCTGTCGGAGAAATCGATGTTCTGGAGGCGCTCCTCGGTAACGGTCATGCCAGCCATGCCAAAGTCGGCCTTGCCGCTCTGCACGGCGGGGATGATGGAATCGAACTCCATGTCCTCGATTACCAAATCGTAGCCCAGCTTGTCGCAGATGGCCTTGGCAAACTCGGCGTCGATGCCGATGACCTCGCCGCTCTCCACATACTCGTAGGGCTCAAAGGCGGCGTTGGTCGCCATGGTAAGGGTACCGTTGGGGTAATCGACCACAGAGGAGACATAGCCCTCAGCGCCTTCGGTCTTGTTGATGTACTTGTCCAGGATGGCATCCAGGGTGCCGTCCGTCTTGAGCTCGGCAATGGCGCCGTTGAACTGCTCGGTCAGGGCGGTGTTGTCCTTGCTGATGCAGGCCGCATAGTCCTCCACGGCGTAGGCAGTGTCCAAAATGACCAGGCTGTCGGCGTTGGCTTCCACGAACTTCTTGGCGACCTGATCATCGATGCACACGGCGTCGATCTTGTTGCTCAGCAGGGCCTGCACCGCGTCGGCCGCCTTGTTGTACTGCTCCACACTGGCGATATCCAGACCATCCGCGCCGGAGCCGACCTCATCGGACATGTAAATATCGCCGGTGGTGCCCAGCTGGACGCCCACGGTCTTGCCCTTGAGATCCTCCAGGGTGGCGATGGCGGGGGCAGCTGCGGCGCTGGACGCACCGGTGCTGGCAGCGCTGGCTGCGGTGCTGCTGCTACTGCCGGAGCAGGCCGTCAGCGCCAGAGCGGCGGCGGACAGGCCGGCGGCGATCAGAACGCTGCGGCGGGAAATTTTCTTCATAATCAAAACACTCCTCTAAATCAGTTGCAAGGGAGGCAGACCGCCTCCGCGTCAGCCGGGCGCCTTGTGCGCCAAACGGCAGCAAAGCTCTCCTTAAAAATAAGGTTATGGTGTAGTATAAGTTGTACAAAGAAAAAAGTCAAGAGTTGTGCAATAAAACGAGCGAATTTGAAATAATTTTGAAATATTTCTTG
>CAZYAX010000304.1:0-2555 GCA_964646195.1 uncultured Faecalibacterium sp.
CTCGCACCCGGAGTATGTCAAGCTCGCGGAGTTGGGCGACCGGCTCTACGTTTCGCCGCAGACCCTTTCCACCGTGCTGCGGCGGGTGGAGGCCATGCTGGGGCGCGACCACATCCAGATCGACCGCAAGCCGTATTACGGGCTGCGCGCCGTGGGCTCGGAGTTTGATAAGCGCTGCTGCCTCATCCGCTACTTTTGCAGCGACAGCGAGAAATTCCGCCGCAGCTTCCCGGTGGACGAGGCGGAGCTGGGGCGGGTGTTCGGCGTGCTGCTCAGCGAGCTGCCGCTGCACCAGATCCGCCTCACCGAAATTTCACTGCAAAACCTGGCGGTGTATCTGTACCTGAGCCAGCTGCGCCGGCAGCAGGGCTTCGAGATCGGGCAGCTGCCCCAGCGGGTGGATGACATCCGGCCCGGCAAGGAATACGCGGCGGCGCGGGCCGTGTGGGCCGCGCTGCTGGGGCCGGACGCGCCGGCGGCAGCGGACGCCGAGCTATGCTACACGGCGGTGTATATCGCGGGCAGGCGCAACGTGGGCAGCGGGCCGCGCGCCAACTTCGTCATCTCGGAAAAGACGGATACCCTCGTGGTGGAGATGCTGGAGAATATCTATGCCACCTACCAGATCGAACTGCGGGAGAACCTGAGCCTGCGCATGATGCTCAACCAGCATTTGCAGCCGCTGGATATCCGCCTGCGCTACGGCATCCCGGTGGAAAACCCCATTTTGCAGGACATCAAGCGCAGCTACCTGCTGGCCTACACCATGGCCGACCAGGCGGCGGTGGTGCTGCGGGAGCACTACCGCTGCCCCATCCCCGAAACGGAGGTGGGCTGGCTGGCGCTGATCTTCCAGATGGCGCTGGAAAACCGCGACGTGGCCCCCAAGCTCAACGTGCTGATCGTGTGCGCCAGCGGTAAGGCCAGCGCCCAGCTGTTGCTGAGCAAGTTCAAACGGGAGTTCCGGGAATACATCGGCAAGATCGACGTGTGCACCACCTTTGAGTTGGAGCACCGGGACCTGACCGGGCTGGACTATATCTTCGCCACGGTGCCCATCCCCATCCCGGTGGAGGTGCCCATTCTGGAGATCCACGATTTTATCAAGCACTACGAGCTGCAAACCATTAAAAAGGTGTTCCAGAAGCAGCACATGCAGTTTTTGCAGGAGTTTTATCAGGAGCGGTTCTTCTTCACCGGCATCGCGGGCGGCAGCAAAGAGGAGGTGCTGCAGGGGCTGTGCGCACGCATTGCGCAGCGCTTCCCGCTGCCGGAGGGCTTTTATGAGGCGGTGCTCAAGCGGGAATCCCTCGGCGCCACCGATTACGGCAACCTGGTAGCCATCCCGCACCCGTATAAGATCATGACGGAGGAAAACCTCATCGCGGTGGCCGTTTTGGATAGGCCCGTGCTCTGGACGGCGAACCCCGTGCAGATCGTGATTCTGGTGGCGCTCTCGATGGAAGAAAACCGCCATATCCCCGGCTTTTATAATGTGACCACCCAGTTTATGACCAGCGAGGCCGCCGTGCAGGCGCTGCTGGCCGAGCCCACCTACCCAAAGCTGATGGAGCTTTTGTACGAGACCGACCCGGAGGAAGGGGAATGACCTCCCGTTTTTACCGTTTTGAATGCGGAAAAACTGCAAATTGAGGTTTGCGGCCAAAAGCGCGATAATACAGACACCGAAAGCCGGACGCCGGATGCGCGGCCGCAAACAATCAACATCGAGTGAGAGAAAAGGAGCTATCCGTATGAGAAACATTGTTCTGGTCTGCAACATGGGTATGTCCACCAGCCTGATGGTGAACAAGATGCGCACCGCCGCCAAGGCGCAGGGCTACGAGTGCGAGATCAACGCCTACGCACTGCAAAAAGCGCAGAAGGAAATCGCCGCCGCCGACATCATCCTGGTTGGCCCGCAGATCGCCTTTGAACTGCCCAAGCTCAAGACGAAGTTCCCCGGCAAGACGATCATGCCCATCGAGATGCAGGACTACGGCCGCATGGACGGCGCGAAGGTGCTGGCCAAGGTAAAGGCCACGCTGGGCGATTGACAAACAGGAGAGAGGAGGTTTATTCTTATGATGCAGAAATTGCAGGAAAAGCTGAGCCGCTTTACCGGTATGATCAGCTCCAACGTTTACATCCTGGCCATCCGGGACGCCATGCTGGCGTATATGCCGTTCACCATCATCGCATCCATCTTCCTGATTTTGGCGTGTATGCCGTTCGAGGGCTTCAACACGCTGGTGTCCTCCATCCTGGGCGTGGAGGCTGCCGTGTGGCAGGGCAAGCTGATGTCCGTGTACTTCGTCAGCCTAAACATCGCCGGCTTCTTGGTGGTGCTCACGGCCTCCCACTCCATCGCCACCCAGCTGGAGCTGAACCTTGTGCAGGTCACGGTGACCAACGTGGTGTCCTTCCTGCTGCTGTTCCCGCTGGGCGAGGGCAACACGCTGGCGCTGGGCGATCTGGGTGCCACCTCCATGTGCTGCGCCATCGTGGTATCCCTGGTGGGCGCACGCCTGTACAAATTCATCAGCGAAAAAGGG
>CAZYAX010000305.1:0-2552 GCA_964646195.1 uncultured Faecalibacterium sp.
AAGCGCGTGGACTATTCCGGCCGTTCCGTCATCGTGGTCGGCCCCGAGCTGCGCATGGATCAGTGCGGCCTGCCCAAGGAGATGGCGCTGGAGCTGTTTAAGCCCTTTGTCATGAAGGATCTGGTGGAAAAGGGCGTTGCCAACAACATCAAGTCCGCCCGCAAGATGGTAGAGCGCAGCCGCCCCGAAGTGTGGGACAGCCTCGAGACCGTGATTCAGGGCCACCCCGTGCTGCTGAACCGCGCGCCTACGCTGCATCGTCTGGGCATTCAGGCGTTCAACCCGGTGCTGGTGGAGGGCCGCGCCATCAAGCTGCACCCGCTGTCCTGCACGGCGTTCAACGCCGACTTTGACGGCGACCAGATGGCCGTCCACCTGCCGCTGAGCGACGAGGCCTGCCGTGAGGCAAAGATGCTGATGCTGGCCTCCGGCAACCTGCTCAAGCCGTCCGACGGTGCGCCCGTCACTGTGCCTACGCAGGATATGATTCTGGGCAGCTACTACCTGACCACCGTGCGCGAGAACGACCCCGGCGCAGGCAAGGTGTTCCGCGACGAAAACGAGGCCCTGATGGCCTACGCCGAGCATGTGATCACCCTGCATGCGCCCATCAAGGTGCGCCGCACCATGGTGCTGGAAGGCGTGGAGCACCGCGGTCTGGTGGATACCACCGTGGGCAGTATCATCTTTAATACGCCGGTACCCCAGAATCTGGGCTATGTGGACCGCACCGATCCCGCCCACTGCCTGGAGTACGAGGTGAGCTTCCGCGTCACCAAAAAGACGCTGCCGGATATCATTTCCCGCTGCCTCACCCGCAACGGCACCCGCGCCTGCGCCAAGATGCTGGACGCCATCAAGAACCAGGGCTATAAGTATTCCACCCTGTCGGCCATTTCGGTGGCCGTGTGCGACGCCGTGATCCCGCCCCAGAAGGCGGAGCTGGTCGCCGAGGCGGATGAGCGTGTTTCGGGCGTTGTCAAGCTGTTCAACCGTGGCCTGATCTCCGAGGGCGAGCGCTACAAGAGCGTGATTGACATCTGGCAGGATACCACCGAAAAGGTGGCAAAGGCGCTGTCCGACAACCTGCCCAAGGACAACGAGATCTATATGATGGCCGACTCTGGCGCCCGTGGTTCCATGAACCAGATCAAGCAGCTGGCCGGCATGCGCGGCCTGTTGGCAAACACCGCTGGCCACACCATCGAGATGCCCATTCGCGCCAACTACCGCGAGGGCCTGAACATTCTGGAATATTTCATCTCCGCCCGTGGCGCCCGCAAGGGCCTGTCCGATACCGCCCTGCGTACCGCGGACTCCGGTTACCTGACCCGCCGCATGGTGGACGTCTCGCAGGACGTGATCATCCGCGAGGTGGACTGCCACACCACCGACGGCATCATCGTCTCCGAGATCCACGAGGGCAAGGAGCGCATCGAGAGCTTCCGCGAGCGCCTGATCGGCCGCTACGCGGTGGGCGATGTGGTGCATCCGGTCACAGGCGAGGTCATCGTGCCGGAAGGCAAGATGATGGATCTGTACGACGCCGACAAGATCGAATCCGCCGGCATCACCAGCCTCAAAATTCGCAGCCTGCTCACCTGCCGCGCCAAGACCGGCGTGTGCGCGCACTGCTACGGCTCCAACATGGCCAACGGAGCCCCCGTGCAGCTGGGTGAAGCCGTCGGCATCATCGCGGCCCAGTCCATCGGCGAGCCGGGCACCCAGCTGACCATGCGTACCTTCCACACCGGCGGCATTGCGTCGGCTGAGGATATCACCCAGGGTCTGCCCCGCGTCGAGGAGCTGTTTGAGAGCCGCCGCCCCAAGAGCATGGCGATCATGAGCGAGATCTCCGGCGTGGTCTCACAGGACGACACCAAGAAGAACGTAGTCATCAAGGTGACCGGCCACGACGAGAACGGCCTGGAAGTGGTAAAGAGCTATTCCATCCCGTTCACCCAGCACACCCGCGTAATGCCGGGCGACCGTGTGGAAAAGGGCGACATCATCACCCGCGAGGGCGTTTTGTACCCGCAGGACATCCTGGCCATCAAGGGCCTGTCCGCCGTGCAGAACTACCTCATCAGCGAGGTGCAGAAGGTCTACCGCCTGCAGGGCGTGGAAATCAACGACAAGCACATCGAGGTCATCATCCGGCAGATGTGCCGCAAGGTTCGCGTGACCGACTCCGGCTCGTCCGACCTGATCGGCGGCGCGCTGGCCGACAAGCTGGACGTAGAGAACCGCAACGCAGAGATCCAGGCCCGCATCGAGGCAGGCGAGACCGGCCTCAAGCCTATCGTGTACCAGCAGGTGCTGCTGGGCATCACAAAAGCCGCCCTGGCCACAGACTCGTTCCTCTCGGCTGCCTCCTTCCAGGAGACCACCCGCGTGCTGACCGAGGCCGCCATCAAGGGCAAGACCGACAACCTCTCCGGCCTGAAGGAGAACGTCATCATCGGCAAGCTGATCCCCGCCGGCACCGGCCTGCCGGAGGTGGAGGAGGACCTGATCCGCCGCGAGGCGGAGCGGGACGCCGAGATCGCCGC
>CAZYAX010000306.1:0-2549 GCA_964646195.1 uncultured Faecalibacterium sp.
TTACCCCTCGTAGGCCAGAATGGTCACGCTCTGGATGGTGATCTCCTCCACCGGCTTGCCTGCTTCGTCCACCGCGCACTGGGCGATGGCATCGATCACGTCCATGCCCTCGTACACCTGACCAAACACGGTGTCGGTATAGTCCAGATAAGGCGCGCCGCCACCGGCACGGTAGGCATCGATGACCTCCTGCCGCCAGCTTTGGGCGGCCATCTGTGCGGCCAGCTCCTCGTCCACCGAGTCCGGCAGGGTCTCGACCACATAGAACACGCTGGACGCCTGCTGGCGGTTATCCAGTGCCATACACAGCGCGCCGGAATAGTGGTGCAGCGTGTCGCTGTACTCGGCCGGGTAGCCGCTGCCGCCCCAGGCCGTGGCGCCGGCGCCGTCCGCGCCCACGCCGGCCTGTACGATAAAGCCGGCTTCCACCCGGCTGAAGGCCAGCCCGTTGTAGTAGCCCTGCTGCACAAGACGGGTGAAATTGGCGCAGGCCTGCGGCGCGGCCTCCGGGTAGAGCACCGCGCGGAAGGTGCCCTTGGATGTTTCAAACACGGCCACGGTATCCCCTGCCGCGGGCGCGGCAAACTGCCGTTCCGGCGAGGCCAGCGCCGGGCGCTCCACCTTCGGCTGCTGTACGCCGGAAAAGATCCGGCAGCCGGTAAGGGCCAATACAAGGGCCGCCGCCAGCAGCCCGCAAAAAATTTTTCTGGTTCGATGCATGTTTAGCGCCTCGCTTCATATTCTATAATAACCGGACACGCCGGCCCGGGAAAATTCCTTTTCCAGTATACCATATTCCCGCGCGGGGCGCGAGGGGACGGGATGTGAAATTTGCGGTAAATGTTGGTTCTTTCCAATTAACATCTTGACGGATGGGCAAAAAAACGCTACACTAGAGGCGTAACGGAGAGAGGTAGATTCCCTCCCACCTTTTTGTTGACAGGAGAGCATCTCATGGCAGAGGAAAATAAAAATCTTGCGCCCGAAGAGGAATACCAGCCCGACCTGATGACCCTTGTGGACGAGGACGGCAATGAGGTCACCTTTGAGGTGATCGATGCGCTGGATCACAAGGGCGTTCATTATCTCGCCGTTGTGGAGTACACAGAGGACGAAGCTCAGGTGGACGAGGACGCCCAGCTGGTGATCCTCAGCGTCGGCGAGGACGAGGAAGGCGAGTATCTGGATGTGGTGGAGGACGACGACACCCTCATCGAGGTCAGCAAGCTGTTTGAAAAGCGGCTGGGCGAGGAGTACGAGATCGAATCCTGACCATCTTTCTGGCATCCTTATACCGGTATCCCCATAAATATGGCAGAATCCTGCCCGGCTCGATTTGTTGCGGTTTATATGATCCTACTAATCATTCCTTGGGAGTTCGAGTCCGCCGGCCTATTGCAGACCTCCCCGCTATGGCTCACCATAGAGGCTCGATGAGGAAGCGTGAATCCGGAGGTAGGGCACCCACCTGTCCGTAAGGGTAGGTTTGATCAACCGCAGACGACCGGGCGGGGTTTTTATTTCATCATACGTTGTTGGCCGTGGGCAGCGGCTGCGCCTAACAAGTGCTTGTCCGCCGCCTTTACCGGCTGCAAGTCTGGTCCATTCTATTTTCATCCCGTGTATGATAACCTTGGGCGGCGCGGGACGCGCCGCCCTTTTAAAGTTCTTTGCCAGGCTTTCTTTTAAGAAAGCCGCGACTCCTTCGGAAAGGAAGTGCGTCATCATGAAGCCCAACCACATCGTAGGCACCTCGATCCCACGCTTCACCTACGACACGCCGTTTGTGCCCGGCAGCGACTTCTATGCGCTGTGCGACAACGACGTACCGCTGATGCTCATCTTCTTGCCGAATTTCGGCCACCCCATCAGCCGGGAATACATCACCCGTTACCTCAAGACCCTGCCCAAGCTCAAGGGCGTACGGCTGGCCTGCGTGGTGCGCAGTCACGCTCAGGTGGTGGCCGAGGCGCTGCACGGGGCGGCGTTTCCATTCCCGCTGCTGTGCGACCCTTCCGGCGTACTGTACGGGTATTTCAGCATTGAGCAGACCACCAACCTGCTCAACTGGAGCTTTGCGGCGCGGCGCATCTTCAAGGAGGCCAAGGCGCAGGGCTACCGCTACGATAAAAACGAGCCGCAGATCCTTCCGCTGACTTTGGTTGTGGGCCGCGAGGGCAAGATCCTGTTCGCGCACTACGGCCGCAGCCTCACCGATCTGCCTGAGGACTGCGAGGCCATCACTGAGCTGGCCCAGAGCTTCTTCCAAAAATCCCGCCCCAAGCCCGAGCCGCCAAAGCCGCCTGAGCCGCCCGTCATCCAGTCGTTGGCTTCGGACGAGACGGTAGAGCTGCCCGCCATCAGCGGCAGGCGCGACGAGGAAGAACCGGACGCCATGGACGGACTGTTCTCCTAAAAAGCCTCCGCTTTGTTTCCTGCTTTCGCCGCAGTGCGCGTCCCGGCGCACGATCGCAGAGCCCTATGGCTGCATGGCCCAACCTTTTATGTAATCCCCGGCATCTGCCCCGCACAGGCCATCCCGTGCCGGG
>CAZYAX010000307.1:0-2547 GCA_964646195.1 uncultured Faecalibacterium sp.
GAGGGCGTCCACGTCGTGACGGTCAACGACTACCTGGCCAAGCGCGACAGCGAGTGGATGGGCAAGCTGTACCGCTGGCTGGGCCTGTCCGTGGGCCTGATCGTCCAGGGCATGAACGGCGACGCCCGCCGCAGGGCTTATAATTCCGATATCACCTACGGCACCAACAACGAGTTCGGCTTCGACTACCTGCGCGACAACATGGTCACCTACAAGGCCAACATGGTGCAGCGCGGCCACGTCTACGCCATCGTGGACGAGGTGGACTCTATCCTCATCGACGAGGCCCGCACCCCGCTGATCATCTCCGGCCGCGGCGAGGATTCCTCCAGCCTGTACAGCCAGGCCGACCGCTTTGCCCGCACGCTGCGCAAGAGCGTGGTGGTAGAGCTGGAAAACAAGGTTGCTACCGACGACCAGGTGGACGGCGACTATGTGGTGGACGAAAAGCACAAGACATGCACCCTCACGGCCAGCGGCATCAAAAAGGCCGAGGCCTACTTTAAGGTTGAAAATCTCGCCGCCGCCGAGAACATGACCCTGGCTCACCACATCGACCAGGCCATCAAGGCCCACGGCGTGATGCAGAAGGACATCGACTATGTGGTCAAGGACGGCCAGGTCGTGATCGTGGACGAGTTTACGGGCCGCCTGATGATCGGCCGCCGCTACAACGAGGGCCTGCATCAGGCCATCGAGGCCAAGGAGGGCGTGAAGATCGCCGCCGAGAGCAAAACGCTGGCCACCATCACTTTCCAGAATTACTTCCGCATGTATAAAAAGCTGGCCGGCATGACCGGTACGGCCAAGACCGAGGCCACCGAGTTCACCGAGATCTACGGCCTGAACATCGTCACCGTCCCCACCAACAAGCCCAATGTGCGCAAGGACTACGCCGACGCCATCTACAAGACCGTGAACGGCAAGTACCGCGCCGTGATCGAGCAGGTGATGGAGTGCCACCGCAACGGCCAGCCCGTGCTGGTGGGCACCGTGAGCGTGGAAAAGAGCGAGCTGCTGGCCAAAATGCTGCAAAAGTACACCCGCGATTTCAACGTGCTGAACGCCAAGAACCACGAGCGCGAGGCCGAGATCGTGGCGCAGGCGGGCAAAAAGGGCGCGATTACCATCGCCACCAACATGGCCGGCCGCGGTACCGACATCATGCTGGGCGGCAACGCCGAGTTCATGGCCAAGGCCCAGCTGCGCAGGGAGCATTTTGCCGAAAAGCTGCTCAACCCGGACGCCCCGCAGGACGCGCTGCCCGATGAGGCGGAGCTGCTGCTCAATGAGGCCAACGGCCACGGCGACACCGGTGACGCCAACATCCTGGCCATCCGCGCCCGCTTCGACGAGCTGTATGCCCAATACAAGCAGGAGATTGCCGCAGAGGCCGACGAGGTGCGCGCAGCGGGCGGCCTGTTCATCATCGGTACCGAGCGGCACGAGAGCCGCCGCATCGACAACCAGCTGCGCGGCCGTTCGGGCCGCCAGGGCGACCCCGGCGCGTCCCGCTTTTACCTGAGCCTGGAGGACGACCTGATGCGCCTGTTTGGCGGCGACCGCGTGCAGAGCCTGATGGGCACACTGGGCATCGACGAGGACACCCCCATCGAGAACCGCATGATCTCCAACACCATCGAGAGCGCCCAGAAAAAGCTGGAGGGCCGCAACTTCGAGATCCGCAAAAACGTGCTCAAGTACGACGACGTGATGAACCAGCAGCGCGAAATCATCTACGGGCAGCGCCGCAAGGTGCTGGACGGCGAGGACATCAGCGCCGAGATGCACCAGATGCTGCGCGAGAACATCGAGAGCAGCTGCCAGCAGTTCCTGGCCGGCGATGTGAAGGACGAGTGGGACTTTGGCGCGCTGCGCCGTCACTATATGGGCTGGCTGACCTCCGAGAAGGACTTCCGCTACACGGTAGACGACTTTGAGGACCTCACCGTGCAGGGCATCGCCGACGAGCTGTACACCCGCGGCATGAACATCTTGCAGGCCAAGGAGGTGCGCTACGGCGCGCCGCTGATGCGCGAGCTGGAGCGCATCTGTCTGCTCAAGTGCGTGGACCGCCAGTGGATGGACCACATCGACAACATGGACCAGCTGCGTCAGGGCATCGGCCTGCGCGGCTACGGCCAGAAGGATCCGGTAGTGGAGTACCGCATCGAGGGCTTTGATATGTTTGACCAGATGGTGGACTCCATCCGCGAGGACAGCGTGAAGATGCTGCTGATGATCGAGGTGCGGCAGGCCGGCGCGGCGCCCAAGCGCGAGCAAGTTGCCAAGCCCACCGGCGAGGGCTTTGTGCCCGGCAACGGCGCCCCCGGCGCAAAGGGCGGCGCGCCCAAGGGCCAGCCTGTGCGGGTGGTCAAGATCGGCCGCAACGACCCCTGCCCCTGCGGCAGCGGCCTCAAATGGAAAAAATGCACCTGCGCGCAGTACCATCCCGAAAACGCAGGCGGGCAGGGCGCGCAGTAAAAAGCGCCGCGGCTGGCCCAAAAAAGGCCCGGATCGTCCGTTTATCCCAAAAGCCCTCCGGCA
>CAZYAX010000308.1:0-2541 GCA_964646195.1 uncultured Faecalibacterium sp.
AAGAGAAATCTTCCCTGTTTTCTTAAATTTTTAAAAAGCCGCTTTGTTCTTTTGGTATTTTATGGGCTATTCTTCCAGGCCTGCTCCGGCCTTTTGGCCTTTCTCCTTTTAATCCTCCTCTTCCGGCGCAAGGCCCATCCGTTCCAGCCCATATTCCCTGCCGAACATCAGGTCGTATTGCAGCAGCCAATGGTTCTGGCTCCATTTTTCCTGGAAAGGGGTCATCGTCTCGGTCACTGTGCCGTCCAAGTTCACCGTCATGCCGCCGGTACGGCTGCGGTACGCCACCTTGAACTGCCGGATGAGGTAGGAAAAATACAGCGGCTTTTCCAGCCCGAAAAGCTCCATCATCACCGGGGAAATGTTATACGCCGCAATGGTGCCCAGGTCCACCTTGCAGTCCGTATAGTTTGCCCACATCAGCAGCGTAGTCTGGTGCAGGGCCGGGTCGCGGCTGGACGCTTCCGCGTAGCCGGTGCATGTATACACATCATAGCCGGAGTCGATGGGGTTATAGTGGTCGCCCCAGAACACCAAGATCACCGGCTCCTCCACCTGAGAGAAGTATTCCACCAGCGTACCCAGCATGGCGTCCGCGTCCCGGATTCCGGTGGCAAAATCCTCCAGTGCGCCTATGGTGCTGGCCTTCATGCCGGCGGGCGCGCTCAGCACCCGCACCCGTTCCTCGTCCGGGTAATTGGCCGCGTTATAGTTGGTGTGGTTCTGCATCGTGACCGCATGCAGGAAGACCGGCGCGTCCGAGGCTTCTTTCAGGCTCTCGTATTCCCGGATGATCTCATCCGCCATCACCGCGTCGGTCACAAGGCCGGTCTTCCAGTAATAGCGGCGCACCTTTTCGGCCCCGGGCATATCCTCCAGGCTGATGAAATCATCAAAGCCCAGATTGGGGTATGCGGTGTCGCGGCTCCAATATTTTGCATAGAAGCAGTGCACCGCCGCGGTCTGGTAGCCCTGCGCCCTTAAATAGCTGGGCAATGCAAACATGGGCCGGGTGACGTGCTGCTGGTAGGGCTTGCAGCCCGCCGGCAGGTAGCCCATCGAGTAGCCGGTGAGCGCCTCAAACTCCACATCGCAGGTGCCGCCCCCAAAGCTGGGGCTGTAACACCGGCCGGAGGCCGCCACCTCTTGCAAGGCGTGGAGGTTGGCCGAAACGTCCGTATCAAATTCGACCCCGTATTCCTCCAGCTCGCTCACGTCCCAGTAGGACTCGTCCATCACATAAATGATGGTCGGGTGCTGTTCGGGCTGCTCCGCCGTGGCCCCGTAGGAATCCGGGTACAGCGGCTCCTTTTCTGTGTTTGCCCACGCCTCCGTGTCGTCCAGCACGGCATAGACCGTTTCCTCCTCGTACTCCTCCGGCTTATCGATTTCCAGGTTGGTGAGGTTCGTCAAAAAGCCGGTGATCACGCCGTAATACCGGTAGTAGCGGTCCTGCATCCACGCATCCGGGTAGATCTTGAGCTGCTGGGTGACGGAGGGCTGGAGGTAAACGCCGAACACCAGCGCCAGCATCGCCGCCGACGAGGCCGCGATGCCGGCCACGCGCACCGGCCAGCCCCACCGCCTGCGCCCCCGGTACAGGAAAAAGGACAGCACCGCCAGCGCCAGTACCGCGGCCGCCGACCACACCATGCTTCCCTGCACCCGGATGCCGGCGGCCGCGGCCACGCCGCCCGCCTCGGAGATCTGGGTCAGATCCCACGGCAAAAACGGCTCGCCCCGCAGCTGAAGCGTGTAGAAATTGACCGTTGCCGGGATGCATCCCAAGCATGCCGACAGCACCGTCGCCAACGGCGCAAAGCGGATCAGCGCGTCCGCCAGCAGCCACGCGAGCAGCAGAAACAGCCACGCAAGCTGGTAAGCCTCCTTGTGCGGCCGGATAAATTCTTCCCAAATTTCCGCATTCAGCGCACCGCGGCCGATCCACTCGGTCAAACCTAAAAACACGGCGGCTGCCGCGGCCGGGAACATGCACCGCGCGGCAAAAAGCGCCGCCCCTTTTAATTTTTTACCGTCCATAAAATGCCGGTCACTTTCATCCTTACTCAAATTTGCCGCCCTTTCCTATCCGGCGGTGCCTCCTATTATAACGCATCTCACAAAAAAATCCACCTCTTTTCCCCATTTATTTTTCCCGCTTGAACAGCCGCTCCAACAGCCCGGGCTTGCGCGCTTCAGTTTCCGGCAGCGGTGTATGGATCAGCAGCGCGTCCACGCCGATCCGCTCGATATCGCTCCAGGGGATGGTCAGATCCGCCTCCTGCCCCAGCAGGCCGAACAGCTTTGGCCTGCCCAGCATCAGAAAGCTCTGGATCGTGGCGGTTTCGGGGTCGATCGTCATATCGTCCACGTTTCCCAGGCACACCCCCTGCTCCACCTGGACCACTTCTTTTGCACACAGTTCCCGAAAGGTCATACCGGTCTCCTCCCTTGCGCCTTTTTCCTACTATATTGTATCCCGCGCTTTTTTTATGCCGCGCCGGTAGAAATCTTCCCTCGAACTGTGCTATACTAAGGTTG
>CAZYAX010000309.1:0-2538 GCA_964646195.1 uncultured Faecalibacterium sp.
CAGCGACGAGTGGATGGCCATCCCCAAAGAAAAGCTGTATATCTCGGTATATCAGGACGACGACGAGGCCTATGACATCTGGACCAGGAAGGTGGGCATCCCCGCCGACCATATGGTGCGCCTGGGCAAGGAGGATAACTTCTGGGAGCACGGCTCCGGCCCGTGCGGCCCCTGCTCTGAGATTTACTTTGACCGTGGCCCCGAGTACGGCTGCGGCAAGCCGACCTGCGGCGTAGGCTGCGACTGCGACCGCTATATGGAGATCTGGAACAACGTGTTCAGCCAGTTTGACTCGGACGGCAAGGGCACCTATACCCGCCTGGCGAAGCCCAACATCGACACCGGCATGGGCCTGGAGCGCCTGGCCTGCGTGATGCAGGGCGTGGGCAACCTGTTCGAGGTGGACACCGTGCAGAGCGTGCTGCACCATGTGGAGCGCATTGCGGGCAAAACCTACGGCGAAAACGAAAAGAACGATATCTCCATCCGCGTGATCACCGACCACATCCGCAGCTGCACCTTTATGGTGTCGGACGGCATTTTGCCCTCTAACGAGGGCCGTGGCTATGTGCTGCGCCGCCTGCTGCGCCGCGCTGCCCGCCATGGCCGGATGCTGGGCATCAACCGACCGTTCCTCGTGGAGCTGGTGGATACGGTGATCCTCTCCAGCGAGAGCGCCTACCCTGAGCTGCGTGAGCATGAGGCCTATATCAAAAAGGTCATCGGCACTGAGGAAGGCAACTTCTACCGCACCATCGACGCCGGCATGAGCATCCTCAACAACCTGATCGACGGCCTGGAGAAGGCCCATCAAAAGATGCTGAGCGGCCTGGACGTATTTAAGCTGAACGATACCTTCGGCTTCCCGCTGGATCTCACCCGCGAGATCGCGGCTGAACAGGGCATCGAGGTGGACGAGGAGGGCTTCCGCGCCGAGATGACCAAGCAGAAACAGCGCGCCCGTGCCGAGCGCCTCAAAAAGAATATCTCCGGCTGGAGTGCCGACCTGTTCGGCGAGCTGACTGCCGAGCCCACCGTGTTCACCGGCTACGACAAGCTGATGGACGAGGGCGTTGTGGTGGCGCTGTCCGATGAGGAGACGCTGACCGACGCCATCTCCACCGATGACCAGGCTAAGGAAGGCGTGCTGGTGGTGCTGGATAAGACCCCCTTCTACGCCGAGATGGGCGGCCAGGTGGCCGACCACGGAGTGATCACCGGCGCGGAGTGCAGTCTGCGCGTACTGGACGTGAAAAAGACCGCCAAGGGCTACTTCGTCCACACCTGCGTGCTGGAAAGCGGCATCGTGAAGGTGGGCGACACCCTTACCGCCCAGGTGGACACTGAGTACCGCATGGCCATTGCCCGCAACCACACCGCCACCCACCTGATGCAGGCGGCGCTGCGCGAGGTACTGGGCGAGCATGTCCACCAGGCAGGTTCCTATCAGGATGCGATGGTCACCCGGTTCGACTTTACCCACTTCAGCGCCGTGACCCCCGAGGAGCTGATGCGGGTGGAAAAGATCGTGAACGACAAGATTTTTGACGCGATGGACGTGGACGTGCGTTCGATGCCCATTGCCGAGGCCAAGAAGATGGGCGCGATGGCCCTGTTTGGCGAAAAGTACGGCTCGGTAGTGCGCGTGGTGGACGTGCAGGGCTGGTCCACCGAGTTCTGCGGCGGCACCCATGTGAAGAACACCGCCCAGATCGGCGGCTTTAAGATCATCAGCGAGGCGTCGGTGGCTGCGGGCATCCGCCGCATCGAGGCCGTCACGGGCAAGAACCTGCTGATCCGCGCCAACGACAACGATCTGCTGCTGCACACCACGGCGGCGTACCTCAAGGCCAACAATGTGGCCGACCTTGCGGCCCGCGCCGAAGCGGTGATGGCCGAAAACAAGGCCCTGCACCGCGAGCTGGACGACCTCAAGGCGCAGATCGCCGCCTCCAAGGTGGAGAGCCTGTTCAACGACGCGGAGGACGTGGACGGCGTCAAGATCATCTGCGCCTACTTTGCCGGTACGGCCAGCGACACGCTGCGCGGTATGTGCGATACCCTGCGCGACAAGGCCGTCAACCCGGTGGTCGCGGTGCTTGTGGGCAGCACTGCGGACAAGGTGACCATGGCCGTCACGGTGAACAAGCTGGCCCAGGGCCGCGGCCTCAAGGCGGGCGCACTGGTCAAGGAGATCGCGGCCGTTGCCGGCGGCAAGGGCGGCGGCAAGCCGGACTTTGCCATGGCCGGCCTCAAAGATGCCAACAAGATCGATGAGGCGCTGCACGCCGTGCATGGCATCGTGGAAAACAGCATGCAGAAGTAAAAAACGCAGATCAAAGCGGGCAAGGCCGCATGCCGGGCGCAGCCAAAAAACGCGGTAAGCGGCTTTGGGCGCTGCCGGGTGTGCGCACAGCCACAGGGATGCATATCCAGGCTTTAGCGGGGCCGTTTTAAAGACGTGCCGTATGGCAGGCGCAAATTGTGCCCGGTGGCGGGAGGCGCGGCCTGTAAAAAGAATGATCCCATAAAATACAA
>CAZYAX010000310.1:0-2533 GCA_964646195.1 uncultured Faecalibacterium sp.
CGACTTTGCCAAGCTGGGCCTGTTCGCCCAACACCCGGTGGACCTTGGCTCGCGCTGCACCGTGTTTATGAATTCCTCGGTCAAGCAGGCGCAGAAGGATGGCGCTACCACCGAGGACATTTCCGCCGGCCTTTCCGTCAGCATTGTGAAGAACGCCCTCTATAAGGTCATCCGCGCCGCCAACGCGGAATCCCTTGGCAGAAATATTGTGGTGCAGGGCGGCACCTTCCTCAATGACGCGGTGCTGCGGGTCTTTGAGCAGGAGATGAAGGTCAACGTGGTGCGCCCGGATATTGCCGGCCTGATGGGTGCGTATGGCGCGGCGGTTTACGCTAAAAACAAGGCGGAAAAAACCGGCCAGCGGGAATCCTCCATCATCAAGCTGGCGGAGCTGGATTCCTTTGTCCATGAGGTGAAGGTGGCAAACTGCGGCCTGTGCAGCAACCACTGCCGCCTGACGATCAACTCCTTTGGCGGCTCCCGCAGGTTCATTGGCGGCAACCGCTGCGAAAAGCCCATTGCGCAAAAGCAGAAAAAATCCATCCCCAATATGTATGATTTCAAGCTGCAAACCCTGCTCAGCTACCAGCCGGTCAAGGGCAAGCGGGGCGTCATCGGCATTCCCATGGGGCTGAACCTGTATGAGATGCTGCCCTTCTGGCACACCTTCTTCACCAAGCTGGGCTTTGAGGTGGTGTGCTCTCCCCTCTCAAACCGAGATATGTATATCAAGGGCCAGCACACCATCCCCTCCGACACGGTGTGCTTTCCGGCCAAGCTGCTGCACGGCCACATCTGCACGCTCATTGAGCAGGGCATTAAGCATATTTTCTACCCCTGCCTGACCTATAACTTTGACGAGGGCCTGAGCGACAACCACTACAACTGCCCGGTGGTCGCCTATTACCCGGAGGTCATCGCGGGCAATGTGCCGGAGCTGCACCAGGAAGGCGTCACATTTATGCACGACTATGTGGGCGTCCACCGCAAAAAGGACTTCCCCCGGAAGATGCACAAAATCCTGAAGCAATATTTCTCCGGCATCTCCCAGGCAGAGGTCAACGCGGCGGCCGCCGCCGCCTATGATGAGTATGACGGCTACCTTTCCAAAATCCGCGCCAAGGGCGACGAAGTGCTTGCGCTGGCCACCCAGGAGCAGATCCCCATCATTATTCTCAGCGGGCGGCCCTACCACCTGGACCCGGAGATCAACCACGGCATTGATAAGCTGATCACCAGCCTGGGCGCGGCGGTTGTCTCAGAGGACGCGGTGAGCTGCAAAATGGAAAAGCAGCCCACCACCGTCCTCAACCAGTGGACGTACCACGCGCGGCTGTACGCCGCCGCGCGCTACATAGCAGATAAGCCCAACATGAACCTGGTGCAGCTTGTCTCCTTTGGCTGCGGCGTAGACGCCATCACAACTGACGAGGTGCGCAAGATCCTGGAATCCGAGAACAAAATTTACACACAGATCAAGATCGACGAGATCACAAACCTGGGCGCGGTGCGCATTCGGCTGCGCAGCCTGTTTGCCGCCCTGGACCAATAAATGAGGTGACTAGCTTTGGCAGAAATCATTCGAGATGAAACAGGCCGTGTCTTATTCACGGAGGAAATGAAGAAGGAGTACACCATCCTTTGCCCCAATATGCTGGAGATCCACTTCCGTATTTTGGTGAATATTTTTAATGACTACGGCTACCACGCGGAGCTGCTGACGACAACCAACTCCAATATTGCCCAGGAGGGCTTAAAATACGTTCACAACGACACCTGCTACCCTGCCCTGCTGGTCATCGGCCAATTTATTGACGCGCTGAACAGCGGCAAATATGATGTGAACAAAACCGCCCTGCTCATCACCCAATCCGGCGGAGGCTGCCGTGCCTCTAACTACATCCACCTGCTGCGCAAGGCCCTCATCAACGCGGGCTACCCCCAGGTGCCGGTCATTTCGCTGAACCTCTCCGGCCTGGAGAAAAACCCCGGCTTTCAATTCACCCTGCCCCTGATGCGCCGCTTTATCGCCGGCCTGGTGTATGGCGACCTGCTCATGCTGCTGGACAACCAGGTGAAGCCCTATGAGGTCAACAAAGGCGACAGCAAAGCGATGGTCGAAAAGTGGGTCAAGGGCCTGAGCGTTATGCTGCGGGACGGCAAGGGCCTGAAGCAGAGCGAGATGGTCAAGGTGCTGGACCGCATTGTAGCGGACTTTGCCGCCATCCCGGTGAACAAGACGCCCAAGGTCAAGGTGGGCATTGTGGGCGAGATCTATGTAAAATACGCGCCCTTTGCCAACAATCAGCTGGAAGACTTTCTGGCGGAACAGGACTGCGAGGTCAACGTGCCTGGCCTGATGAGCTTCCTGCTCTTTAAGGTGGATAACCGCATCGAGGACATCAAGCTCTACGGCGGCAACGTTGCCAAAAAAGCGGTGACCACAGCCCTGTTCGACTACATGGCCAAGCTGCAAAACGCGATGATCGACGCGGTGAAAAAGCAGCCCGCCTTTCAGCCGCCGGCCAATTAC
>CAZYAX010000311.1:0-2521 GCA_964646195.1 uncultured Faecalibacterium sp.
ATATTTTACTGCCCGGCATAGCTTTCAAACAGATCCTGCACCTGGAGCCACTCGCCGCCCTGCCGCACCTCAAAGTGGCAGTGGTTGCCGGTGGACTTGCCCGTGCTGCCTACGGTGGCGATCTTCTGCCCCTGGGTCACAGTCTGCCCTTCCTCCACGCAGAGCTCCAGGCAGTGGGCGTAAACGGTAGAGGTGTCGTTGCCGTGGTCGATGATCACCATCCAGCCGTAATCGCTGTCATACGCTGCATGGGTCACGGTGCCGCTGGCCGCAGCCAGAATATCCGTGCCCGCATCGGCCGCGATGTCCGCACCCTGGTGCTTGGGCGTCGTGCCGGAGACCTCATGGCACCAGCGGGAGACGTAGGCGTAGTCCGGCACCGGCCAGAGCAGCGTTTCGGTGGACGAGACGGCGGAGTTTCCGGCGGGGTGCGGTTCCGGGTGATGGGACGTCCCGTGGTGGGCCTCCTCGTGGTGCAGGCCGTTGGTGGCGCTGGACGGGGCGGTGGGCGCAGCCTGCACCGGCGTCTCGGCGCGCACAGGGCTGGCCAGGCAGGCCATGCCCACGGCCAGCGCGATGACGGTGCCGCAAACGGCGGACCAAAAGGTGGAGCGGCGGTAGTGCAAAATTTCTTCGATACGAATCTTGACACTCCCTTCTCCAAAGGCTACGGCGGTCTTGCACCGGCAATGCGATACCGCAAAGCGCAGCAGGCTTTGGCAATAGTCGGTTTTGGCCTGGTCTCCCAGTGTGCGCAGCACGGCTTCGTCGCACAGGGCTTCACTTTCCCGCCGCGCGCAGTCAAAGGCCAGCCAGGCCAGCGGATTGAACCAGTGGATGCAGGCGGCCAGATAGTACAGGGGCCGCAGCCAATGGTCGCCATGGCGCAGATGGGCACGCTCGTGCAGCAGGATGTGCCGGCGCTCAGTGTCCGTCAGACCGGTGGGCAGGTAGATGCGAGGATGCAGCCATCCCAGCAGAAAGGGGGAGGCGACACAGGTGCCGGTATAGTAGACGATTCCGCCCGCTTCCTCGCGCCAGGCGGTGCGCACGCTGCGCCGCAGCCGGGCCGTGTGCCAGACCGCGCGGGCCAACAGCAGGCAGGCCACGACCAGCCAGACCAGCGCCAACACGTCCGCCGGCAAAAGGGCGGCCTGCGGGGCGGGCAGCTCGCCGGCCAAGACCAGCGAAAGCCCATCGGGCCCAGCGGCAAGCCCGGAGGGGAACGTGCCGGCGGCAGCGCGGGCCGGTACGGACACCGGCAGCCCCAGTGGGCAGAGCAGCCGCATCAGCACGACCAGCCACAGGGCGTAGGAGGTGATGCGCGGGATATGCAGCCTGCGCAGGGCCCAGCAGGCCGGCAGGCAGAGCAGCACCGCCACGCCTCCGGCCAAGCTCATGCGGAAAACGCTGCCGGCCAGGGTCCGCAGTGCCGTGAGAACGGCCGCGGTCATGGCCGGGCCTCCGTGTAACGGTCCAGCAGGGCGCGGATCTCGTCCGCCTCGGCCGGGCTGATCTCCTGCCCGCCGAGAAAGGCCGCCACAAACTTGGGCAGGCTGCCGTCGAAGGCGCGCTCCACCACGGCGCTGCTCTCATGGATGCGCACCTGCTGCTGTTTGACGCGGGCGGATACCATGCTGCTTTCGTTTTGCAAAATGCCCTTGGCGATGAGATTTTTCAGCACCGTATAGGTGGTGCTCTTTTTCCAGCCCAGCTGCGCGGCGCACAGCCGGACCAGCTCGCCGCTGGGCAGCGGTTCGTGCGCCCATACGATGCAGGCGAAACGGTATTCGCTGTCGCCCAGGCTGTAAGTGATGGGGTCGTTCATAGCGGATGCTCCTTTTTGTCAATAGAGTCAATAGATAAGATAGGAGAACGGGTCTAATTTTATAGACCTTCTGCTGCAATCAGTCTACCTCATTAGACCACGGCTGTCAATCCTCTATCGCGAATTTTCACAATTTTCTTTCCGTTCCCTATTGACAGTAGGAAGAGATATGCTATAATGAACGCATGAACAGTTGTTCATATGTTTGTTTGAAGGAGGCGACCCCCATGAACGACAAACTCCCTCTGCCGGATGCCGTGTGCCAGCCGGATTGCCCGCATCACACCCGGCCCGGGACCGTGCCCGGCGGCATGCCGGACGATGAGGTTCTGTATGAGCTGGCGGATCTGTTCCGCGTGTTCGGCGATTCCACCCGCATCAAGATCCTATATGCGCTGCACGACACAGAGCTGTGCGTGTGCGACCTGGCCAACCTTCTGGCACTGAGCCAGTCGGCGGTGAGCCATCAGCTGCGGGTGCTCAAGGACTCCAAGCTGGTGCGCTTCCGGCGGGATGGCAAGACCGTCTACTATGCGCTGGACGACGACCATGTGCGCAGCATCCTGTCGCTGGGCATGGAGCATGTGGAGGAGTGAGCGCACACCCCCTTTGTGCCTTCTTGGGCGAAGGCAAGCCCATAATTACAATTATGGAACCTCTGAACAAATCACGCCCTTCGGGCTTGGCACGCAT
>CAZYAX010000312.1:0-2517 GCA_964646195.1 uncultured Faecalibacterium sp.
AGGCCGGCGGACGCTGGAGATCCGTCACCAATACACGCTGGACTTTTCCCGCGAGGACGTGCGGGAGGGGATCTGGCAGTAGCTCACGGCTGTGCTGGACAGCTGCGGTTGCTTTTCCTTTGGAATTAGGGAACCTCTGAACAAATCACGCCCTTCGGGCATGGCACGCATCTTGCCGGCTGCGCCGCACCGCTGGCTTTGAGAAAATGCTCGTTGATACACACAGCAGCAACTGCGCTTTTTTATTTGAAATTGGGTCATCGGCACGGCTCGCTCGGCAATTTGCATACCAGATTTATTCAGAGCTTCCTTAGAGGAATACGGATGCGCCTGTATAGGGGGTGAAGGTGACTGCTGCAAAATAAAAACGCAATGAGCAGCCTGCGCAAAAATCGAGAACAGCAAGGAGAACCGGCCTTCAAAAGAAGCTGCTTTTGCTTCCGATGAGGGCCGTTTTTTCGCGCGCTGTTTTTTGAGAGGGCCATTTTGCAGCTGCCGCTGTTCGTTTGCCGGGCAGGAAAGGGCCAATGGCGGATTATTTTTGCAGAAAGGCGGCGATTCCCATACGGCCAGCCCTTTTCGGCAAAGGAAAAGTGTGGTATACTACAGGATAGATTTTTACAAAAGAGGGACGGGAACATGAATGCAAGACCGTTGACGCAGGCCGTGCTGCCTGTGGAAGAAGTAAAGGCTGACCTTGCCGGGGCAGTGCGGGTGGATAACTCCGCTGTGGGCGAGAAGGCGCTGTATCTGCCCGGGAGGGTGCTGGCACGGGCAAAGTATGTGCCGCTGGCCGCGCTGGAACGGGCGTATCTGCGCGTTATGGTCGGGCAGCGCCGCAACGGCAATTTCCGCCAGCCGCTGCTGGTGCTGTGCGTGGAGGGCCGGGAGGAAGTATTCCTGTATAAACGGGAGGCGGTGGTGCGCGCGCTGCTGGCCGAGCTGGAAAAGCGCGGCGTTGCGGTGGGCAAGCCCAAGCCCCCAAAACCAAATTGACGCTGCTGCGGGCCGGAAATACTTGCCTGCGGCGGAAAGAGGGATGAATGAAAGGACGAATCACCGCAGTTCTGGTTGCGGTATTTCTTGTTATAGTGTGCGCGCTGCCCGCAGCAGCAGCGGGGCCGGTGCTGGGCGCCAGCGAGGCCTACTGTATCATGGATGCGGACAGCGGCCTGGTGCTGGCGCAGCAGAATATGGACGAGGAGCTGCACCCGGCGTCCATCACCAAGGTGATGACGCTGGGCCTCGCCTGCGAGAAGGCCAACGGGGACTGGAGCGGTACGCTGCCGGTGAGCCACGAGGATGTGTATTCGCTGGCGGGCACCGATTCCAGCCACATTGCGCTTCAGGAGGGGGAGCAGGCCCCCTTGCAGGATCTACTCTATGCCACGATGATGGCGAGCGCCAACGACGGCGCAAATGTGCTGGCCGAGTATTTTGGCGGAGGCACCATTGAGGGCGGTGTGGCCGCAATGAACGCAAAGGCCGCACAGCTGGGGCTGGTGCATACCCATTTTGCAAATCCCCATGGCATCAGCGACGAAAACCACTACACGAGCTGCTACGACATGGCGGCGATCCTGCGCTGGGCGCTGGAGCAGCCGGGGTTCGAGACACTGTTTACCAATAATGAGATGTATATCATGGAGCCCACCAATGTGCAGCCGGTGACCCGCTATTTTTCCCAGCAGGACTACATGCGCATTGGGTCCAGCCGGTATTATATCCCGTCGATCCAGGGCTCCAAAATCGGCTATACGAATCTGGCGCGCTATACCTACGTCTGTCTGGCCGAGCAAAACGGCGTGCGGCTGATCTGCGTGGTGATGCGCAGCGAGATGAAGACCGACAAATACGCAGATGTGCGTGCGCTGCTGGACTATGCGTTCGCCACCTGGACGGGCTACACGGAGATCCCGGCGCAGGGCACGCAGCAAACGCTGGACGTATACGGCGGCGGCGGGCTGCTGGGCCAGGCAACGGTGACGGATCCGGGCGTGAGGCTTTTGCTGGCGGACGGAGTGACGGCGGACGATGTGAGCGTGGCGCTGGAGGTGCCGCAGCGGTACGTCCTGGGCACGGAGTGCGGGGCCTATGCGGTGTACACCGTGCGCGGCAACGGCATACAGGAAGACGCCACGGCGCGGGTACCGCTGGAGCCGGGCGGGCTGGAAGAAGTGTTTGCGGCCAGCGCCGGGGCGGTTTTGCCCGCTGCGGCGGATATGGAGCCGGAAAAGAGTGTGCTTGTGCCCGCGCTGCTGGGCGGCGCTGCGGTGGCGGCGCTGCTGGGGTGGTATTTGCACTGCAAGGAGAGGCAGGAGAGGAGAAGGGCGAAAGCAAGGAGGAAAAAGTGAGTTTTTTCTGGCGGGGGCTGGCAGTGGAGCTTTCCTTTTTAGGACCAGATGCTTTGGGCTGCAAGCCCGGACGCTTTCGCAGGGGAATGCCCCGCCCAAAGCCGCACTAGACAAAACCCGCACTGTACCCAACCCGTACCGAGGCAAAAACCTCAAACCACGA
>CAZYAX010000313.1:0-2512 GCA_964646195.1 uncultured Faecalibacterium sp.
CAGGATGGTGCCCACCACCGGGACGAACCCGATAAAATACCACGCGCCGCTTTTCCCCACGTCGTGCAGCCGCCGCCAGCACACCGCCACCCCAGGGATCAGCGTGCCCAGCGCATACACCGGCCACAAAAGTGCAAAGACGCCGGTAAAAGCCAGCAGGCTCAGCCCCGTCAGCACCAGATAATAGAACAGCTGGAAATACCAGAATTCGCTGCGGCGGGCCCGCCCACTGAATACCGCATAATTGGAAAAGACATGTTCGATCGCTTCCTCAAACCTCATCGCTGCATCACGCTCCATTGCTTGCTTTTTCTTGCGGGAGAATACCTCTCCGCCAGTGTCATTTTAGCATCCGGCTTCCGGCGCTGCGTCCATCTGATTTCCGCATTCTGCCATCAAAAACCGGCGGTATCCGCCCTCTTTCCGCGCGCATGCCGCCGGGGGAGGGGCCTGTCCCGCCCCTTTTTTAACAGAAGAAAGCGGCCGCGTCCCATGGCTTACAAACCGTCAATTTTTTCACCTTTTTTTCACAAAGCTGTTGCTTTCATAGCTTGAATATGCTATATTCTGGTTTGCCGGGCGCCGGTATACGGGCGCCCGAATAATTTCAGGAGGAAATGATTATGAAAAAGAAACACATGCTGGCATCTCTGGTGCTGGCGGGTGCGATGTTCCTGACCGCCTGCGGCGGTTCAGCCTCGTCCACCACAACGGCGTCTTCCAGCGCAGGTGTCTCTGGCACCTTTACCGGGACTGCCAAGGGCATGGGTGACGTGACCGTCACACTGACCCTGACCGACAACGTGATCACCGGCTGCACCGCCGAGGGCGCAGGCGAAACCGACGGCATCGGCTCCGTGGTCATCGCTAACTTCCCGGCTGAGGTCGAAGCCACCGGCAGCATCGCGGTGGACGCGATCGCCGGTGCAACGATCACTTCCAACGCATTTGTGGAAGCGGCCAAGGCCGCGCTCACCAACGCCGGACTGAACCCCGACGACTACATGACCAAGGCCGAGGGCGGCGCGGACGCCGAGGCTGCCAGCTATGACGCCGACGTGGTCGTCGTAGGCGCGGGCGGCGCAGGCATGGCTGCCGCCATTGCGGCGGCCGATGCGGGCCGGTCCGTGATCATCGTGGAGAGCCAGGCCATGGTAGGCGGCAACTCCGTGCGCTCTACCGGCGGCATGAACGCCTCCAAGACCGTTTATCAGGACGAGAACGACTTCGGCGAGGAAGCCGGCGTGGAGAAGATGCTCAAGAGCGCTGCGGCAGATTATGCCAGCAACGAGGCCATCTCTGCTCTGGTCGCCACCGTCACCGAGCAGTGGGAGGCCTACAAGGCCAACCCCACCGGCTATTTCGACTCTGTTGAGCTGATGGAACTGGATACCCTGGTGGGCGGCAAGGGCATCAATGATCCTGCCCTGGTCGCCACCCTGTGCGAGAACAGCGCCGACGCCATCGACTGGCTGGATTCCATGGGCATCACCCTGCACAACGTTTCCAGCTTCGGCGGCGCATCCGTCAAGCGCATCCACCGCCCGGTGGACGCGGACGGCAAGGTCGTCTCCGTGGGCGCCTACGTTGTGCCCCTGCTGGAGCAGAACTGCGCTGACCGCGGCATCCAGATCCTTCTCAACACCACCGTTGACACCATCCTCACCGATGCAAGCGGCGCTGCCGTGGGCGTTTCCGGCACGGACAAGGACGGCGCTGCCGTCACCGTGAACGCCAAGGCGGTCGTTCTGGCCACCGGCGGCTTCGGCGCAAACATGGACATGATCGCCCAGTACAAGCCCGAGCTGGCCGGCTATCTGAGCACCAACGCCGCCGGCGCACAGGGCCAGGGCATCGAGATGGCCACCGCCGTTGGTGCCGCCACCGTGGACCTGGACCAGATCCAGATCCACCCCACCGTTGAGGCCAACACCGCCGCCCTGATCACCGAGGGCCTGCGCGGCGACGGCGCCATCCTCGTCAACGCCGAGGGCAAGCGCTTCACCGACGAAGTCGGTACCCGCGATGTAGTTTCTGCCGCCGAGATCGCCCAGACCGGCAGCTACAGCTGGCTGATCGTGGACCAGAAAATGGCCGACGCCTCCAGCGTCATCCAGGGCTACATCAACAAGGGCTACACCTTCTCCGGCGAGACCTACGAGGAGTTGGCCGATGCCATCGGCGTCGATCCTGCCGCGCTGGCTGAGACCATGGAGGCCTGGAACGCCTGCGTAGAGGCCAAGAGCGACCCCGATTTTGGCCGCACCAGCTTCGCCAGCCCGCTGGACACCGCGCCCTACTATGCAATCAAAGTGACCGCCGGCATCCATCACACCATGGGCGGCATTAAGATCAACACCAGCACCGAGGTGCTCAAGGAGGACGGCACCGCCATCCCCGGCCTGTTCGCGGCCGGCGAGGTGACCGGCGGCGTCCACGGCGCCAACCGCCTGGGCGGCACCGCCGTTACCGACTTTGTGGTCTTTGGCCGCATTGCAGGCAACAGCGCAGC
>CAZYAX010000314.1:0-2511 GCA_964646195.1 uncultured Faecalibacterium sp.
TTTATTCGGAAATCTGTTTTGAAGCTCCGTCCGGAAATTTGCGCTTATTCGTACAGCGGGAACTGTTCGGTGAGGGCCAGCACGCGGGCCGAAAGCTCGTCCTTCTTTTCGTCAAAATGCCAGATGCAGTCCGCGATGCAGTCCGCGATCGCCTTCATCTCCTCCGCGCCCATGCCGCGGGTGGTGACGGCCGGGGTACCTAGGCGCACGCCGGAGGTGATAAACGGGCTGCGGGTCTCGCCGGGCACGGTGTTCTTGTTGGCTGTGATGTGGATGGCGTCCAGCCGGGCTTCCAGCTCCTTGCCGGTGCATTCCTCGTCGCGCAGGTCTATGAGCATCAGGTGGTTGTCGGTGCCTCCGGACACCAGTTTTACGCCGCGTGCGGTGAGCTGGGCGGCCATAGCCTGGGCGTTCTCCACGATCTTGTGGGCATAGTCCTTGAACTCCGGCTTGAGCGCCTCGGCAAAACAGACCGCCTTGGCCGCGATCACATGCTCCAGCGGGCCGCCCTGCGTGCCGGGGAACACCGCCGAGTTGAGGCGCTTGGCCAGCACGGCGTTGTTGGTGAGGATCAGGCCGCCGCGCGGGCCGCGCAGGGTCTTGTGGGTGGTGGTGGTCACCACATCGGCGTAAGGCACAGGGTTCTGGTGGCAGCCGCCGGCCACGAGGCCTGCGATGTGGGCCATGTCTACCATAAGGTAGGCGCCATAGCCGTGGGCGATCTCGGCGATGCGCGCAAAGTCGATGGCGCGCGGATAAGCCGAAGCGCCGGCCACCACCAGTTTGGGGCGGTTGGCCCGCACGGCCTTTTCCAGCGCGGCGTAGTCGATCACGCCGTTTTCGTTGACGCCGTAGGACACGAAGTGATAGTTCTTGCCGGACATATTCACCGGTGAGCCGTGGGTCAGGTGGCCGCCCTGGGAGAGATCCATGCCCAGCACGGTATCGCCCAGATCCAGCAGCGCGAAGTACACGGCCAGGTTGGCCTGCGCGCCGGAGTGCGGCTGCACGTTGGCGTATTTTGCGCCGAACAGCTCGCACGCGCGGCGGATGGCGATGTTCTCCACCTCGTCCACATGGACGCAGCCGCCATAGTAGCGCTTGCCCGGCAGGCCCTCGGCGTATTTGTTGGTGAGGATGCTGCCCATGGCCGCCATCACGGCGGGGGAAACGATGTTTTCGCTGGCGATCAGCTCAATGTTCTGGCGCTGGCGGGTGAGCTCGTGGCCCATGGCCTCGGCTAGCTCCGGGTCTGCTGTGCGCAGCAGACCGATGGAATCCTGCATATCCTGATACATACTTTAAAACCCTCCATAAAAACAGGTCAAAACGGCTTGCGTCTCTAATCATAGCAAAAAATGCAGGCGCTCACAAGAGCCGTTTTGCAAAACGGATTGTATTTTGCAGGGGATTCCGATAAAATAGGGGAAATAACAGAAAGGGTGGACTACGATGTACCTTGCAACCACCGCGCAGAGGAAAGAAACCGACCGCATTGCCATCCAGGAGCGGGGCATCCCGCCGCTGGACCTGATGGAGTGCGCAGCCTCGGCCGGGGAAGTGACCGTGGCCGGCATCGGCATCCCGGAGGATCTGACGCCGCCCGCTGTGCTGCCCGGCTGCTACCGGCATTTCAAGGGCCGGGAGTATCAGGTGCTCGGCACCGCCCGGCACAGCGAGACCGAAGAGCCGATGGCGGTGTACCGTGCGCTGTACGGCGAACAGAGGCTGTGGGTGTGCCCGGCGGCACTGTGGAACGAGATCGTGGAGCGGGACGGCAGGCATTATCTGCGCTTTGCCTGCATGGGGGAGTGATACCGGATGCAGTACCATGCCATCCGCCGGGCGGTGTTTGTGGCCCGGCCCAACCGGTTCATCGCGCAGGTGACGCTGCCGGACGGCACGCCGGTGCGTGCCCATGTGAAGAATACCGGCCGCTGCGCGGAGCTTTTGGTGCCCGGCGCGGCGGTGTACCTGGAATATTCGGCCAACCCTGCCCGCAGTACGCCCTGCGACCTGGTGGCGGTGGAAAAGGGGCCGCTGCTCATCAATATGGACTCGATGGCCCCCAATCAGGCCGCGCGGGAGTGGCTGGCGGCCGGTGGGCTGGGGCAGCTGGAGCTTGTGCGGCCGGAGTATACGCTGGGGGACTCCCGCTTCGATTTCTACGCCGAACAGCAGGGCCGGCCCGTGCTGGTGGAGGTGAAGGGCTGCACGCTGGAGCAGGACGGGGTGGCACGCTTCCCGGACGCGCCCACCCTGCGGGGGCTGAAGCATGTGCAGGAGCTGACAGCCTACGCAAAGCGGGGCTGGCGCTGCTGCGTGCTGGTGGTGATCCAGATGAAGGGCGTGCGCCGGTTTGAGCCCAACTGGGCGACCCACGCCGCCTTTGGCCGGGCTTTGCAGCAGGCCGCTGCCGCAGGTGTGGAGGTGCGTGCCATGGACTGTCTCGTTACGCCGGAGACAATAAAAATCGACCGGGCGGTGCCGGTCGATCTGGATGAAAGAAAG